>PMIZ01000070.1 GCA_003157225.1 Actinomycetota bacterium
GCCCCCACAACGGCGGCGACGGCAAAAGGAACGTTGACCAGGAATATCCAGCGCCAGCCGAGATGCGTCGCGATGAGACCCCCCAGTGGGGGCCCGATGGCGAGGCCGAGGTAGGCCGCCATGATGTTGAGACCCAAGGCCCGTCCCCGCTCCCCGGGCGGGAAGGCCGCGGTCACGCTGGCGGGGCTCGTTGTGATGAGCAATGCGCCGCCCACTCCCTGGAAACCGCTGGCCATGATGAGAAAAAGGCCGCTGGGCGACAGAGCCGCCACCACGGAGAAGAGTCCAAAGATGAGGACCCCCAGCGTATAAAGGCGCAGGGTGCCGTGCATATCGGCCAAGCGCCCGACAGGGACGACGAGAACGGTCACCACGAGGATGAAGGCTGCTTGTACCCATAGCGCTTCGCTATAGGAAAGGCGCAGGTGGGAACCGATCACGGGCAGGGCTACGGCGACGATGCTCGAGTTGAGGGAGGTCATGAAGATGCCCATCGAAGCTATGACGAGCACTCGCCACCGTTGCCGCTCGAGCTCCGGCGGGCCATCTATTTGACTCGTAAGAATGTCCTGCAAGCGGCTGCTGCTCCGATCTAGAAAGAAACGGCGGCCATCGCCACCGCTTGAGGGCCATTGTATCTCTGGCGTCGCTCTGGCGGATAGCGCAGATTCTGCGGGTCGTGTGGTGATATGCTCATCGAAAAAGCGTGACAGGGNNAAGAAGGAGCCCAAGGCGCCGGCGGTCAACCCGACCACTGGAAAGACCAAGCCCACCAAGAAGAAGTCCAGGGGGAAGTGACCCTGACTACTAAACCGTAGGCAGCCTAGCCGTAGGGAAGAACTATCTGGTTTTGGTCACCCGTCCGTGTACGGGGAATCACGGACGCCGCAGATGCATTGTTAAGCGTTTTGACAAAGGAGGCTCTTTATGAAGACTGTCGCCGTGACGCGTTGGGCGGACAAGGAGATCGGTGACAAGGGAAAGATCGAGGTCGTCGACTTTCCCATGCCGGTAGTGGGGCCGACCGATGTGCTGGTCAAGGTGGCCTATTGCTCGATCTGCGGTTCTGACCCCCATATTCTTGCCAGTGGCAAGGCTATCGGCTGGAAGACTCCTTTTGGATTGGGACATGAGACATCTGGGATCGTCGCCGAGCTTGGGCCCAAGGCCACTATCTCCGGGCTCAAAGTGGGCGATAGGGTGTGTTGCCAGTTCTTCAAAGCCTGCGGCGTGTGCGTCAATTGTCGCCACGGGCGGGAAAGCGCGTGTCTGAGCATGGCCGACGGCTGCGCCCCGGGCATGGCCGAGTACATCGTCTGCGATGAGCAGCAGGTCTTCAAGATCCCCGACACGCTCCCTCTGGAAGAAGCCTGCCTCGTGGAGCCTCTGGCCATCGCCGTGAGGGCCATCGAGACCGCCAAGATACCTGAGGGGGGCACGGTCGCTATCTCGGGTGGTGGCTCTTTGGGTCTGATGATCCTCCAGCTCGCCAAGATATCGGGAGCCTCCTCGGTCACGATCATCGAGCCCATGGAAGAGAAGCTGAAACTGGCCGCCCAGCTCGGCGCCGACTACTGCATCAACCCTAAGACCGACGATGTCATGGCTGAAGCCATGAAGATCACGGGCGACTACGGGTTCTCTTCGGTGATCGAATCCTCTGGTGCGCCGGCGGCCACGAAGCCCGCCATGGCGATCTTGGCGCCGGGGGGCACGGCCGTGATGTTCGCCATGTACCCTACGGACTACGAGATGCCCCTGAATCTGTTCCAGGATATCTATTGGAACGAGAAGACGGTCACCGGGTTCTTCAACTCGTCCTTCCACACCTTCCCGCAGTCCCTGGCTCTCATGCCCAAAGTGAACATGAAGGCGCTCATCCACAAGGTGTTCCCGTTGGACGACGCGGTTGCAGCCTTCGAAGCGCAGGCCACCGGCAAGTACGCCAAGATACTCATCAAGTGCTCGTGACGGCATCGCGGAGCTAGGTGGACTCAAGACACAAATCTGCGCGGCGATCTGCTGAGCTGAGCGTCGACCAGTGAAGCGGTTACAGTGAGGTGGTTAGTGTGAGGGGTGTGTTCCATACCGGCGTGACGGTGTCGAACTTGGATACCGCGGCACCGTTCTACCGGGACGCACTTGGCTTGAAGCTGGTTAAGGGCCCGTCGGACACAAATAGTGGTGACGCGCTTTCGCAGGGAGTGGGTGTTCCAGGCGCGGTCATCCCTGGAACTCATCGAAACTGACGGGCGGTTTGCCTGATCCATAGAAGACTGGGCTCGGCGAAGTAAGAGATCGGAAGTGTCATTGCCGGTCTCGGTACGCGCCGAGCCCCATTTGGTGGGTGGTGTTCCTGGAATCCCGCGATCTTCGCGGAGTGTGAGTCACAGAAAGGCGACAATGTATCGCTTGCGTTGGGGGTCTTATACCTGGATACCGGCCCTTGTGGGCACGGCCATCATCGGCTTCATCGCGCTCTTCCTCAGCACCAGAGTCATGGGGGAGGCCTGGTACGGCACCTATTACGTGCCTATGCTGGGCTACTTCGTCATGGTGTCGGTATGCCAAGCGCACTATTTCAAGAGCAACCCCGAGCCGAATCTGGCCGGCATCTGGCGGCAAGGCGTATCCATCGTCGGAGCGATCGCGCTGTTCTACTTTCACCGTTGGGTCATGGGCAGCGTGTTCGGAATACCGGCGAAGTTGGTGCTACCGGGGCAGCTGACCTTCATCCTGGTCGGCTTCTTTGTCTTTGCTTGGGACGACAGCATGGCCCGCGGTCAGTTCGCCAAGTGGATACGCATCGATGCCCTCAAGGCCTTGTTCTGGTACGCGGTGATCTGGGTGCTTTGGTATCTGGTCTTCGCCATGCCCGGCGGCCTCGTTTCCGCCTTGGGCACGTTCAGCCAACTGCGCATGAACATGTTTCTTGCCATCTTCCAGTGGATGATCATTCTTCAGCTCATGATGGGGATCATCTGGAAAGATGTCCTGCAAGGCCTCAGATTCCCCAATAACTATCTGCGAGGCGTCTCACTCCTCGTGGCCAACGCTAGCGTTGGAGTGGCACTCAGCTACATCACCTATCTCATCGGAAGCGCGATGGCGGCGGGGGTCACTCCGAGCCTCTCCGGCGCCGAGAAATGGCGGTTCGTGCTGATGGCGGCCACGTACCCCCTTATACCGGT
>PMIZ01000278.1 GCA_003157225.1 Actinomycetota bacterium
CCCACTGGTCACCATCAGCCCTGAGGGGAAGATAACCGACGTGAACGAGGCTACGGTCAGGATCACGGGTCGCTCTCGCGCCGAACTTCTCGACACCGAATTCTCTGACCACTTCACTGATCCCGCGAGCGCCCGCCGGGGTTACGAGGAGGTCTTTGCTCGGGGTTCGGTCATCGACTACCCCCTCACCATCTGCGACCGGCAGGGAAAACTCACCGACGTTCTCTACAACGCNNCCCTCTACCGAGACCAAGAGGGCAAGGTGCTGGGTGTCTTCGCCGCCGCGCGGGACGTGACCGAGCGCAAGAGGCAGGAAGCCGAGCGCAAACAGTTGATCGACGGGATGAACGACACTGCGTTCGTGATCGGTCACTCCGGCGAGTTTCTGGAGGTGAACGACAGAGCGGTCGAGGCTCTCGGGTATTCGAGGGCAGAACTGCTCACCATGGGTCTGGCCGACATCGATCCTTATCTGAGCGCGGAGGACATTGCCAAGCGCATCGAACGAAACCGGCAGGGTGACCGGCAGCTCTTCGAAACCAAGCACGAGACTAGGGACGGCAGAACCATTCCGGTCGAGATCAGCTCCAGCCCGGTCTCGTTCCAAGGGAAACCTGCCATCCTCTCGATTGCCCGCGATATCACCGAGCGCAAGCAGGCCGAGGAGGCGCTGCGAGAGAGCGAAGAGCGGTTTCGCGTCATCTTCCAGCAGGGGTCGATAGGAATTGCCGTGCTCGACACCGAGCAGCGCTTTCTCCGGGTCAACCCTTCGTTCTCGAGGTTCCTTGGCTACGAAGAGGGCGAACTCGCGGGTCGGGCGTTGGAGGAAGTCACCGCACCGGGGGATGTCGGGCGGAGTCAGAGCCATACGCGGGCCCTGCTCGCGGGTGAACTGGCTTCGCTCGAGCTGGACAAGCAGTACCGGCGCAAGGACGGGGAGCTGGTCTGGGGTTATGTGAGTGCCGTCTTGTTCCGGGGTGAGGACGGTTCACCGGTCGGTACCGTGGCCATGATCCAGGACGTCTCGGAGCGCAAGCGGGCGGAGGAGGCGCTCAGGACGAGCCGCGCCCAACTCGAGGCGGCGATGGAAGTGGCCGACTTGGTGAACTGGGAACTCGACGTGGAGACAGGCACGTTCACCTTCAACGACCGCTTCTACGCCCTGTACCACACGACCGCCGAACTCGAGGGCGGATACCAGATGAAGGCAGATGTCTACGCCCAGAGATTCGTCCACCCGGACGAGCAGCACATGGTCGCCGAAGAGGTGAACAAGGCCATAGAGAGCACTGATCCCGACTACCGCGCAAACGTGGAACACCGGATAGTTCGGCGGGATGGTGAGATTCGGAATATCGTCGTGCGCATTGGGGTCACGAAAGACCAATACGACAGGACCATCAAGACCCACGGTGCGAACCAGGACGTCACCGAGCGCAAGCGGACCGAGGAGGCTCTGGTTCAGGCCGAGGAGCAGCTGCGCCAAGCCCAGAAGATGGAGGCGGTGGGACAACTGGCCGGCGGCATCGCTCATGACTTCAACAACATGCTCGCCGTCATTATCGGTGGCGCCTCCTTGCTGCTTGACGATGTCTCCCTAGACGACTCTCAGCGAAAGCTTGTCTCGGCCATCAAGGACACGGGAGACCATGCCGCCGACCTCACCCGGCAGATTCTGGCGTTCTCCCGCCGGCAAGTGCTCAGGCCCCAGGTTCTCTCCCTCAACGACATCGTGCGGGGCGTCGAATCTCTCCTCCGCCGCACCCTGGGGGAAGACATCGATCTCGATTTCTCCCTGGCGGCCGACCTCGCTTCGACCGAGGTGGATCCCGCCCGCATGGAACAGGTGCTCATGAACCTCGCCGTGAACGCCAGGGATGCCATGGCGGGTGGCGGGCGTCTTACCGTCGAGACGGGAAACGTCACCCTGGGGGCCGACTACCGTCTTACTCACAGGTCGGTCGAGCCCGGCTGCTACGCCATGCTGGCCGTCTCCGACACGGGCTGCGGCATGGACGAAGCGACGGTGGCGCGTGTCTTTGAACCGTTCTTCACCACCAAGGAGCCGGGCAAAGGGACCGGCCTCGGTCTTTCCACCGTCTACGGCATCGTGAAACAGAGTGGGGGCAGTATATGGGTCTATTCGGAGCCAGGTCGCGGCTCCACCTTCAAGATCTACTTGCCCGCGGCGCAACAAGTCCCGAGCCTACCCGAGCAGCGAGTTGCCGAGACGAAGGAGAACCGAGGGGGCGGCGAGACCATCGTCATGGTGGAGGACGAGGCGAGCGTGCGCGAGCTCCTCGTCCTGGTGCTGACCCGCGCCGGTTATCGCGTTCGTGCCGGTGGCTCCTGGCGGGAGATCCTGGCTGAGCTTGAGCAGGACGTGACGCCTGACCTTCTCGTTACGGATGTGGTTCTGCCGGAAGGGGTGGATGGTGCGACGCTGGCACAGTTGATGCGCGAGCGCTACCCAAACATACCCGTCTTGTTCATGTCCGGTTACCCGCGCCAGGCAATGAGCACCACCGGGCGACTCGCGAGAGGCGTCGACTTCCTGGAGAAACCATTCGAACCGCACGTGTTGGTTCGGAGGGTGAGGGAGATGCTTGACACGCGCGGGCATGTGAAGCCAGCCGAGACAGCCTAATCGAGCCGAGCCGAGCCGCCATGCCGTGCATGCCCGTGTACGTCCGTGTTATGGCTCTGTTCTGATTCGGCTGGTTTCGTCCTGGCACAGGGATTGTGATGGACGGAGGCGTCAGCAGGGTATGAGCAGCGGGTTTGCAGTAACAGGATCGACAGGAGAGATCGGGCGCAGGGTGGCGGAAGGTCTCGCTAGACGAGGTTTCGAGCAACGACTCATCGTTCGGGATCCCGCGCGAGCACCGCAGCTACCCGGGGCGGAGGTCGTTCCTGCGTCTTCCTATGGCGACGCGCGGGCCATGGGGCGGGCTCTCTCGGGAGTCGGGACACTCTTCCTCGTGTCGGGCCACGACTCCATCGGGATCATTCATCGGGCCATGATGAACGGACAGCCCGTTCCCGTCCACAACAGGGTTCACGAGCACATCGCGGCCGTGGCCGCTGCCGCGGCGGTTGGCGTCGAGCGGATCGTCTATCTCTCGTTTGTCAGCCCGGCGCCGGATGCGACGTTCATCCTCGCCCGCGAGCACTTCCACACCGAAGACTACATTCGCTCCACGGGGCTGTCGTTCACGTTCCTACGGCAGAGCCTGTATATGGACCGGGTCGCCCAGCACGTCACCCGAAGCGATGTTATCCGCGTTCCGGCTGGGGAGGGGCGCGTCGCGTGGGTCTCGCGGGATGATGTCGCCGACTCGGCCATCGGCGTTCTCGCCGGCACCGGGCACGACGGACAGGCCTACGACATCACCGGTCCTGAGGCGCTCACCATGGCCGAGACCGCCGAGAGACTGACGGAGGCCCTGGGGCGCAGGATCACCTACGAGCCGCAGACTCCTCACGAGGCGAGGACCCTTCGTAGCACGAGCCGCATGGAAGAGATGGAGGAGGCCCGTAAGGCCCGCACCGGCCAAGGTCTGACCGACCTGGAGGTCGAGATCTGGATCTCCCACTATCTGCAGATCGCTACGGGCGAGGCAGCGAAGTTGAGTGACGCGGTACCCATGCTCTGCGGACGTCCGGCGGAAAGTCTTGCGGAGTACCTGAGGAAGCATCTCGTGAGTTGACTGGGCGCCAGCCGGCGAGCAGGTTGATACCCCTCGGCTTGCGACCAGGCTGCAGAGAAGTGGCGCCGATCAAGATATGGACGCTGTCGGCGTATGCTGTAGCATCGCCTGCACGCGACAAAGCCTAAGGAAGGATTCCATGCCCGACTCCGTTCGCGTTCGCTTCGCCCCGAGCCCTACCGGCGCTCTCCATGTCNNGTGGCTCGGTATCGACTGGGACGAAGGACCCGAGGTTGGCGGTGCGTTCGGTCCCTACTACCAGACGAGGCGTGCCGAGAACCACGCAACGGCTTTGGAGGGCATGAAGGCCAACGGCAGCGCCTATCCCTGCTTC
>PMIZ01000022.1 GCA_003157225.1 Actinomycetota bacterium
CTCGGCCGGCATCCGCTGGCTCCGCACTGGCACGGGCACAGTGTACCTTCCGCTTGGCGAGGCCGTGCCGGAGGGCGGCGGGGCAAAAGTACACCGCTGGGCCGAGGTCGTGTACGACCTCACCAATCTGGCCATCGGCTACCTCCACGAGGGTACGTCGGTGCAGCGCATCGCGCTCCAGCCGTCGCTGCCGGCGGCCATCGAAGAGGCAAGCGCCTTCCTGCACAAGAGCGGTGACCCGGGGCTCATCCTCGCCGACGCGGACGCCGACTGGCGCCTGGAGCCGTCCACGCGCTTCCAGCAGGACTGGCTCGCAGAGCTCCTCCGGCCGCCGGCCAATCAGTACACGGTGCTCACGAGGGGGGCCGCATCCGATGCCATCGGGATCCTGGAGTGGGCGGAACGCACCAAAAAGGCAAATATCGATTCCAGGGCAGCGTGAGAGAGCATAAAAATGTGAGTGGGGCCGCGTCCGCCGCCACCGATCAACCGCTAGATGATCGCGTCGAATCAGCGTGTTATAGACGTCGGCAGGGCTGGGCTTCGCCCCATCTCACTCACTTTTTTATGCTCTCCCACCAGGATCGGCGCGGCCGAGCGGGTCCGGAAGCGCGGGATCAGNNCGCCTCCGGGCCCGAGGCGGCTGCATAGACGACGTAGGTCGCGCCCAGCACCGCGATCAGCGCCTCACGGATACATGCCTCGACGTCGACCACGAGGAGGTGGGGGCGACCAGGTGCCGGCATCGGCCGTCTCTCCCGGGGGGGACAGCAGGGAGTGATCATACTCCTCGCGGCGAAAGTTAGTCAACAACTTCAATGGGGCGATACAGGCTCCCCGTCCGCCCCAGGAGGCCCTTGGCCACCAGGCCTTCGGCTGTGCGCCGGGCGACGGTGGGGGGTCGCCTCACGATTCGGACTTTTATGTACGCTAAACAACTCCGGCATGAGAGATTTCAAGGAGTTAGCGGATCGCTGGGATGAAGCCTGTCAGACCGCCACCGAAAAGCCCAACCGCTTTATTCTACAGGGCGTCAATCTGCTTAACGTACGTTGGCGTCCGTTTATGAGGCAACCCCAATATCAGAAATCCTCTTGATAGAATCAACGGTTGTACATATATATAGAAATATGAAAATATATCAAACGTTTATCAGAAATCCTCTTGACAGAATCAACGATTGTACATATATATATAAATATGAAAATATATCAAATGTTTTCCGAAGTGCGAGTAGGCGCCATTGCCGCAGAGCCTCGTTGCGAATAACATCCCCAGCGAGCGCCCGCATGGTAAGCCGGTGTGGCTCCTGTTGCGCCTGATTAGAAGGGTGTGGAGAGAAGCAGTGATCCAGAATAATCCCCCGTTGGGTGGCTCTTGGGGCGAGCCGTTGACACGTAGAGCGGCGCGGGATATCGCGCACATTCGACTTCGACAACTGATCTTGGCAGGACAACTCGAACCCGGAACATGCGTGCCGGAGAGTGAATTGGCAAGTCGAGTAGGTGTGGGTCGGACCCCCCTCCGTGAGGGCATCAAGGCTCTCGAGATGCAAGGTCTCGTTAGTAGACTCACGAACGGACGGCTTATGATCACTCCTTTGACCGCGACCAACCTCAGAGGGTTGTATGCCGTGAGAGCCGCCCTCGAGGTCTTGATTGTCAAGACGGTAGCCACCGAAGCCTCAAGTGTCGCTATGGGAGACACACTCCAGCCGATCATCTCGCGCATTCGTTCGTATCTTGAAGGCTCCGGGGACGAGGTGGTTGCCGAAGGCGACAGGTTCCACTATGCGCTGGCAGAAATTTGTACGAACGAGGTGGCCAAGGCGGTTATTCAGCAACTCAGAGACCGCATTGCGATCTATCGCAGGGTCGGCACAGCGCACGATCCTGCTCGATTCATCGAAGCCGCCAAGGAACACATTGTCATATACGAACTGATTGCCTGCCGCCAACCGGACCAAGCTGCCGCCAGGATGGAAGAGCATATTAGACGGGGTCAAGAAGTCGTCCTGCGCTACCTATACGGACTAGGTTAGGTGCCCAAAACCTGAGGAGTCGCCAGGTGGTGAGCGGCTCTCGTGGAATACGACCTCCCAATGAATTCCACATTCCGACGGAGATGAGTGTGATGGCAAATGTGCGTCCGATGACCGCAAATGAGAAACGCAAACTATACCGCAAGCTGCTAACCGACCCCAAGATCCTAATTCTCCCGCAAATCTACGACGGGTACAGCGCCCGACTGGTCGAGCAAGCGGGCTTTCGCGCCGCATTTATCGGCGGCTCGGGCATCAGCGAGGCCTACATGGGCTGGGCAGACGTTGGAATCATGGGGTTCAGGGAGAACGCTGACGCCTGTAGGTATCTCGTCTCGTGCACGAATTTAGCACTGTGCGCGGACGCGGACACGGGGTACGGCAACGCCGTCAACGTCTTCTTCACGGTCCGGTGGTTCGAGGATACCGGGCTTGCGGGCGTCATGATCGAGGACCAAATGTGGCCCAAGCGCTGCGGC
>PMIZ01000263.1 GCA_003157225.1 Actinomycetota bacterium
GTACAAAGCAAGGGCATCCTTCGCTCGTTTGGTGCAGAGGATGCGCCCCGGCCTCAACTGCTCCACCAGCCAGGGGATGGCTCCCGAGTGATCCGGCTCCACGTGGTTGATGACCATGTAGTCGATGGGCCGCAGGCCGCAACAGCCTCGTATGCGCGCCAGCATCTCCGGACCGAACCCCTCGCGGCAGCCGTCGACCAAGGCCACCTTCTCATCAAGGATGAGGTAGGAGTTATACGTGGTGCCTCGCGGCGTCTCATAGCCATGGAAGTCGCGCAGGTTCCAATCGATGACCCCCACCCACCAGATCTCGTCCCTAACCAGGAATCGCTCCATCAGTTCTCCTCGGTGGCGCTTTCGTCGCAGTAGAAATCAGCTTGCATACCGTACCCACTCCATAGCGGGCACCAACGGCACGCGCAGAAACCGCGGGTGACGGTCGTGGAACTCCTGCCCCTCACGCAATAGAAGCTCATCCCGTCCTCCGCCTTGGACGGGCAGTTGCCGCAGAGGCAGGCCGCCGCGTTCTCTTCATTGTCGGAAATATCTATCAACGGCGTCCACCCGGGCGCCTGGCGAGGACGAGCTGGGTGCCGGCCGTCTCGACGTCCACAACCTCGATGTCGGCGAATCCGGCGTCGCTCAGCCATGCCCTATGGTCGGCCTCGGTCCACACCTCTCCGCCTTCGGTGGAACGAAGCATGTTGACCCCGAACATCGCGGCGCGATGACTGAGGCCCCACACGTAATCCTGGATGGCGATGGCGCCCCCCTCTGTGGTGATTGAGAAGGCCTCACGCGTGACCCTGGAATTGGTCTCACGATCATATATGTGATAGACGTTGCCGAAGTAAACCAGGTCGAACCGACCCGCGGGCAACGAGGCCGTGTAGTCGCCACCGATCAACGTGATGGCCGCCGCTTCGTCGCCGAGGAACTGGCGGGCCACAGGAAGAGTCGCCTCCCGGTCGAACAACGTGGCCTTCACGCCGCGCCGGGAGAACTGCCGGGCGAGATGCCCGACGGCGCCTCCGATGTCCACCATCGTCCCGATACTGCCCGAGTATGCGAAACAACGATCGACGATCTCATCCAGTATCTCGGGGTCCCGTTCCCCCATCGCGGAGACGGGGGCCGTGAGACTCACTTGGTCGGTATTGCGCGGCGCCGGCTTCCCCGTGCGGATGACCTCGGGTAGCTCGAGCCACCCCCGCATCTTGTTGACCTGATGGATCAGCCCCGAACGCTCCAGAAGCGGGCCTGGGTCGACGAGGTGCGCTCGGCCGGTGGACGTAAGACGGTAGAGGGGGTCGCCATTGCCGGCCGCCGCGCGCTCGGCGATCTCCTCTTCGGCTAGGGCCTCCAGCACGATACGGCTCGCCCGCGCATCGGCACCCGCCGCCGCGGCTATCTGGGCGGCCGGGGCCGGACCCTCGGACGCCAGCGCGTCTATCAAGCCAGAGCGGAGCGCGCCCACCAGCAAGAGCAGACGCTCCACCGAAGCCCTATCCACCAACGAGTCCTTCACTGCACCTCCCCTCGTTGTTTCTGATTATCCCATCCTGCTGGACTTTGAACGTCGGCGTAACTATCATCCGGTGCAGGATGCACGAGTATGCGGAACACATCATGGCGCTCGTGAGGGCCAAGAACCCGGCCGAGCCAGAGTTCCACCAGGCCGTCCTCGAGGTGGTGGAATCGACGAGTCTCGTGATCGAGCGCAATCCGGAATACCGGGCAGCCAAAATCATGGAACGTCTGGTGGAGCCCGAGCGGGTGATCATCTTCCGAGTGCCTTGGATGGACGACGAGGGTGAGATCCAGATCAACCGCGGCTTCCGCATCCAGATGAACTCCGCCATCGGCCCGTACAAGGGCGGCCTGCGCTTCCATCCGTCGGTCAACCTAGGCATCCTCAAGTTTCTCGCCTTCGAGCAGGTGTTCAAGAATTCGCTCACCACTCTCCCCATGGGCGGCGCCAAGGGCGGCGCGGATTTCGATCCCAAAGGCAAGAGCGACGGCGAGGTCATGCGCTTCTGCCAGAGCTTCATGAACGAGCTATTCCGCCATATCGGCCCCGACACCGACGTACCGGCGGGCGACATCGGCGTGGGCGGACGGGAGATCGGCTACCTGTTCGGACAGTACAAACGGCTCCGCAACGAGTTCAGCGGTGTGCTCACCGGCAAGGGGCTCAACTGGGGCGGCTCGCTCATCCGGCCGGAAGCCACCGGCTACGGCTGCATCTATCTCGCGGCGGAGATGCTGGCTACCAGGGGCGAGACCTTTGCAGGCAAGACCTGCCTCGTTTCAGGAAGCGGCAACGTCGCCCAGTTCGCCATCGACAAGATCATCCAGCTCGGAGGCAAGCCCGTGACCGCCTCCGACTCCAACGGCTTTGTCTACGACGAGGCGGGCATCAACCAGGGCAAGCTGGCCTTCCTCAAGGAGCTGAAGAACGTGCGCCGCGGCCGGATCAAGGAGTACGCCGACAGGTACTCGAGCGCGGTCTACATACCCTGCGACCCCACGGCCGACCACTCGCCCCAGTGGGATATCAAGGCCGATTGCGCCTTCCCCGCGGCGACGCAGAACGAGATCAACGGAAAGGATGCCGTCAATCTCCTCAGGAATGGGGTGTACGCGGTGGCTGAGGGCGCCAACATGCCCACCACCCTCGAGGGCGTCAAGGCCTTCCTGGACGCGGGCATACTCTACGCGCCGGGCAAAGCGGCCAATGCCGGCGGCGTGGCCACGTCGGGCCTGGAGATGTCGCAGAACAGCATGCGCCTCAACTGGCCTCGCGACGAAGTGGACACACGCTTGCATCAGATCATGAAGAGCATCCACAGGGCCTGCATGGAAGCGGCTGCCGCCTACGGGACCCCCGGCAACTACGTCAACGGCGCGAACATCGCGGGGTTCCTCAAGGTGGCGAACGCGATCATGGACCAGGGGCTGGTGTAAGTCGCCAAGTCGGGTTAGCAGGCTGCTGGCGGCCTCCTAGATTCAGGCCGTACTCAAGCGGCCGGCGGGCTGTCCCAGGGACCTGAAGGAAAGTCATGGCCGACACAACACAACCGACGACCCTGCAGTGGAGTCACGTCTACGACTTCCAGGACCTCATGGCGCGCAGGGTGGAGAACATCATCCTCGTGTCCAGCACCTACGACACCTTCATCCTCCAAGAGGACGGGTTGCTGAGCGAGCTCATGCTGGGCGAGTTCCTCGATCTGCACCTGCACCACACCACCGGGATTACCCACGTGTCCTCAGGGGCGGAAGCTATCCAACTCGCGAGCAGCGCAAGCAGGTTCAACCTAATCGTGTCGGCCGTCAACCTCGGCGATATGAACGCGGCCGACCTTGCCGAAAGGGTCAAGGAAGCGGGCCTGGACATCCCGGTGGTCGTGCTCGCGTTCGACGGGGGTGAGTTGGCCGAGTTCATGGGCCGCAACGACACCTCTGCGCTCGAACGCGTCTTCCTCTGGGAAGGCGACCCGCGCATCCTCTTGGCCATCGCGAAATACATGGAGGACAAGCTCAACGTGGCCTACGACGTGGGCGTGGCCGGGTGCCAGCTGGTCCTGCTCGTCGAGGACAACATCCGCTACTACTCGTCATTCTTGCCCGTCATCTACACGGAGATCATTGGCCACTCCCAGCGGCTCCTCGCCGGTGAGGACAACGTGGCCCGCAAGATCCTCGCCATGAAGGCCCGCCCAAAGATCCTTCTCTGCACCACCTTCGAGGAGGCCTGGAACTACTTCTCCACGTACCAGGAGAATGTGCTCGGCGTGATATCCGACATCGAGTTCCCGCGTGGCGGCGATCTGGACGCGCACGCTGGCGCCGACCTCGCGAAACAGGTGAGACAGGCCTGGTCGGATATCCCCGTACTGCTGCAATCGAGCCATCCGGAGAGCGTGCGCATCGCGCAGGAGGTCGGAGCAGACTTCCTCCTCAAGGGCTCGCCCACCCTTCTCGAGGACCTGCGGCAGTTCATGGTCGCCAACTTCTTCTTCGGCGACTTCGTCTTCCGCCTGCCGGACGGCGCCACCGTCGGCCGGGCCAGCGACCTAAGGACGCTGCTGGAGATGCTTCGCACCGTCCCAGCCGAGTCCATCGCCAACCCCGCCGACCGCAACCACTTCTCCCGCTGGCTCAAGGCGCGCGCCGAGTTCCATCTCGCCCATCATCTCCGGCCCCGGGCCTCCACCGAGACGCCCGAGAGCCGCCGCCGCTATCTCATCCAGGAGATAGAGGCATACCGGCGCGAGCAGGCGCGGGAATCGGTGAGCCATTTCGATCCGGTCGCCTTCGACCCCGACAACAGCTTCGCGCGCATCGGCACGGGCTCGTTAGGTGGTAAGGCCCGGGCTTTGGCGTTCATGCGCCGCCTGCTGCGCGATTTCGGGATGAGCGAGGAGTTCCCCGGCATCCAGATCACGGTGCCGCCTTCGGTCGTGCTGACCACCCAGGTGTTCGACCGCTTTCTCGAAGACAACGATCTGCGCCCCTTCGCCATAGAGAGCGAAGACGACGAGGAGATCGAGCGTCGCTTTCTGGCCGGCAGATTCCCCTCCGACGTGGAGCAGCTACTCGACGCCTACCTCAGCCTGGTCCACTATCCCCTGGCCGTGCGCTCCTCCAGCCTGTTGGAGGACTCCCAGTACCAACCCCTCGCCGGAGTGTACGAGACGTACCTCTTGCCCAATAATCACCGGCTGAAGACGGTTCGCCTCGAGCAGTTGGTGAGAGCGGTGAAGCGTGTGTACGCGTCCACCTTCCGCACCTACGCCAAGAACTCGTTCAAGGTCACCCCCTACCGCCTCGAAGAGGAAAAGATGGCGGTGATCGTGCAGAAGGTGGTGGGGGCGCACCATGGGCCGCGCTACTATCCCGACTTCGCCGGTGTCGGCCGCTCCTACAACTTCTATCCCGCCCCCCCGATGGCCGCCGAAGACGGAGTGATAGCGGTGGCGCTTGGCCTCGGGCGTACCGTGGTCGAAGGCGGCAACGCGCTGGCGTTCAGTCCCAAGCACCCGCTGCACCCCATGAACTTCTCCACCGTGCCTGAGATGCTGGCCGCCTCCCAGCGCGACTTCATCGCCCTCGACACAGAGGCCTCGGGAGATCAAGTGGCCGAACGCCATTACCCGCTCGAGGTGGCTGAGGCCGATGGAACCCTGGCGCCCATGGCTTCCACCTATTCCCCCGAGGACGACTCGGTGCACGAAGGCCTGTCGAGACCGGGAGTACGCCTGGTCAGCTTCGCCCCCATCCTCAGACGGCGCGCTCTTCCGTTTCCGACCGTGCTGGAGCGGCTGCTGTCGCTTGGACGGTGGGGGATGAACTTGGAGGTGGAATTGGAGTTCGCGGTGCGGCTTTCCCGGTCGCCCGAAGACTCGGTCGATTTCGGCTTCATTCAGATGCGCCCCATGGCCCGCTCCCGAGAGGCGGAAGAGCTCGACACCGATCAGGCCGATCCGGATCGGATCCTGGTACGCTCGAGCAGGGT
>PMIZ01000098.1 GCA_003157225.1 Actinomycetota bacterium
TCGCTGCTGTCCGCCTCCACCGCTCTCTCCTGAGCAGATCGCCCATATCAGCCGCATCCTGAATCCACTGCCGCCGGCCCCACTGCCCCACGCCACCGTGCGACGGTGCAAGGCGTGTAGCAAGCCAAGTGAGGTCGGGCATGTGTGCGACGTCGCCGATCTTCCCAAGGAGCTGCGCGACGCCGTCGAGGCGGTGCTCGTGAAGGAGCGCGCCCGATCTTCATGATCCGGCTGGCAGGCCGCGTGGGCGCCAGACACCGATACCGATTCGATCTCAGGGCCAGATGCCAGTCGAGTTTCAGGCAGCTTGACCGGAAGCCCCTCGCGCAATCTCGTCGAACCTAACCGCAAGACGAGGAACCCACCGGGCGAGGATCGGGCGCGGCCAGCCCGCCACGCGTCTGTCGTAGCGAAGTAGCCATATCTCGGCGGCGGCAACGTGGTCCCCATCCGGACGTCCTTCGAAATGGAGCGCAGTGGCCGTGGCGTAAAGCCGCAGATGGTCGATCTGCCGGATCTCGTCGTCGGTGATCAACTGGCGGATGATCCAGCCTTCCTGGGTCTCGTATGCGACATCCACGCCCATCAAGACCCGATGGCCGAACATCTCGACTCGGACGGGCTTCATCAGAAACCTCGTCGGGTCAACTTGCGACTGATCGAGCGTCAGGAATCGCTCCAGCATCTTCCGGCCGTTCGCGATCTCACTGGCGGCACTCTCGCGGCGCTTCGAAGCCGCGGTCCGGTGATCGTAGTCGGCCAACAGGACGGACGGGTCTCTCTCACGCTCGAAGTAGCGTCGCAGCGAGGCTTCCATCCACGGACGCTGCGGGCTGCGGGGAGTATCAGGCGGCAGCGGCGCGATCCGCGCCTTCAGCACCTCGCGAGCGAGAACTCCGGGACTCCGGATCCCGGTCCGGAGTTGCCGAGCGGACAGGTCCATTTGTCTCGCCCTCCATCAGCCTTTCGGCGGGTAAGGGTCGTGGCCGTAGCTGTTGCGCTCCCGGATCTGACCGCCCTCGTTCTGAATGAACAGTTCGCTGTGCTCTCGACGCGCGGTATCCGTCGCAGCTTCGATTGCCTCCTGCTGGCGATCGAAGATCCGCGTGACCCGTTCGTTTCCCTCACCACGTTGCGCCCAACCGTCTCCGTGGCGGACAACCCATTGGTTCTTGCCCATCGGGACGCACCCTTCTGTCTCGCAGGCGCTGCGTCGGGCGGCTTGAGCCCGAGAGCGGGCTGCTGATGTATTGTTTCATTTTAGAACGTAAGTTCTGCCATGTCCACAGAAGTCGGCCCTAGCTAGTGGGGCGGACGCCGATTGAAGGGCATACGCTGACCGAAAGGGATTCGTTTCCTGCGGCCCTAAGAGGGAGGTTCGCCTCATGTCCCAGTTGCCGCCTCTGGACGAGGCAATCAGCTTCGCCGTCGCGCAGCTGTTCGCAGACGATCCAGTCAACCGTCGCGATCCCGACGCCAAGCCAAGGGACCCAAGTCATCACGTCCTGAACGAATGCTTTCAACGGGTTGATCTCGCCCATGCTGACGTCAAGGCCGGCAAGGAGAAACGCGTCCGCGCCGTCCTTAGCTGGGCCATCGACAATGACCAGGACAAGGGTCGTCGATTGGTAGCCAGCCTGGTGTCGACGTCAAAAGGTTGCGGGGGCTTCAGGCGGGAATCGCCCAACTATGTCGGTGCCGAGGCCGAGGAAAACGCTCGAAGCGTCTTCATGTCTGAGGGCTGGATCCTGGGCTCCGATGGAGACCTCGGACCAGTAGTTGTGTCCGACGATCTAGCCGGGGCCGACGTCACCGAAGCTCTCGCAGCCTACGTTCGCCGGGCATCGAGGGGCATGGAAGACGATGCCCTCGTGATCGGCACCTCCAAGGATCTCGTTGAGGCTACGGCGGCCCACGTGCTTGTCCAACTGTGGGGCTCCTATCCCGCCAAGTCCTCGTTTGAGACCCTTCTGGGGCAGGCTTTCGTGGCGGTTGGCCTAGCAGTACCGGGCGACCACGAGACGGCAGACGAACCTGGTCGCAAGAAGCTTGAAAGAGGCCTCTTCTCAGCGGCTCTCGGAGTGAACCGATTGCGAAACAAGGCCGGTACTGGGCATGGACGTCCGTTCTTCCCAGAAGTCGGCCCGCTTGAGGCTCGCCTCGCCGTGAAGACCATGGGGTGTGTCGCCGAACTTCTGCTGGACGCGCTTCATTCGCCGCGTATCTGAGCGGCAGCCGTGTCCACTCGCAATCATCGAGATCGGGATTCTGACCCATCGTTCGCGGCCCTGAGATCGGCCATGGCCGCCGAACAAGCCTGGGGCCAACAATTCGGCAGGGCCTTGATGGATGGCGCGATCAACGCGACAGGCTGGGGCGGGCCTCGAGAGGAATCTGGCCAGCCGGCCTGGCTCGCTCTTGAGGAACTCCTGAAGCGTCTGCAAAGCGACGCTTCTGCGATCGCCCAAAACATGCCGAGCGCCCAATGGCTTTGGTACTTGCGGCGCCTGGGTTGGTTGTTTGAGGGAAGGACTCAATACCCAGCCTCCGGCGAAACCATGGAGGAGATCGCGGAGTCGGTCTCGTCGTTGTCCAAGGTTCCGCCGCCTGCTTCCGTCTCGGGTGTGCCGTTCCTCTATCCGATCGATCAAGGAGTAGCTCGATCGCTCTGGAAACTGAACGTTGTCTCGACTCTGCTCTGGGGCGCAGCCGGCAGGCTTCTTTGGGTAGGCAAGGGAGCCTCAGTCAGGGCTATCCCAAACGAGCTGCCCGAGCCGGTCGCTGAGCCAGAACTCGTTGCGGCAAATGCGGCGTGGGATGCGCGTGTGGCAGCGTGGGGCACCGGCTTTCTGGCTCGCGCTGGCCTCTACTCCCATTCGCTCGGGCGACGGCCGGAGCCGTCCGAACTCTTCGACGTCGTTCTGCTTTGGGTCCGAACTGACGACGGCTTCTCCCACATGTCCTTCTTCCCAGCAGAGTTGAGGACCCTGAGAAGCTCAGAGCTGCCGATCGAGATCCGTTTGACAGCGGCCATGCCAATCTC
>PMIZ01000168.1 GCA_003157225.1 Actinomycetota bacterium
CCTCGCCGAAGGCACCACCGCCTGGGGGTTCGACTGCTACATCACCATAGAGAACCCCAACCCGAGCGCGGTGCGCGCCAGGGTCACCTACATGCCGACCGGCGCTGCCAACAAGACCGAGACCATCACCATGCCCGCAAACTCCCAGACCACGCTGACCAACGACCACCTGGTAAGCGTGATGGGGCAACAGAAAGACTTCTCCACCAGGGTGGAGTGCCTGGATGCCACCAAGCCCATAGCCGTGGACCGCACCATGAGCTGGGGCACCAGCGAGAATCCCGGGGACGCCCACTCCTCAATCGGAGTCACCTCCCCGGCCAAGGCCTGGTACCTGCCCGAGGGCTCCAGCGCCTGGGGGTTCGAGTGCTGGCTGCTCATCCAGAACCCAGGTCCCAGTACCGCCACCTGCCAGGTGACCTACATGATAGAAGGCCAGGCTCCGCGGACCTTCACCAAGAGCGTGCCCGCCAACTCCCGGGCCACCTTCAACATGGCTACAGACATAGGCTCCCACGACGCCTCCATCAAGGTGACCTCCAACGTCCCGGTGGTACCGGAGCGCTCCATGTACCGCAACAACATGAGGGAAGGCCACTGCTCCACGGGGACCACCGCACCTGCCTCCACGTACTACCTTGCCGAGGGCACCTCCGCCTGGGGGTTCACCACCTACGTGCTCGTGCAGAACCCCAATACGAGCTCCACGACCGTCAACATAACGTACATGACCGCCTCGGGCCCCGTGGCCTACCCGGCATTCAGCATGGGGGCGAACTCGAGAAAGACCCTCAAGGTCAACGACTTCCTGCCGGGAAAGGACTTCTCCACGAAGGTTCACGGCTCAAAGCCCATAATCGCGGAGAGGAGCATGTACTGGAACTCTCCGGCCGGAGAAGCGTGCCACGACTCCATAGGTCTTGCCTCCCCCCACAAGACGTTCTACCTCCCCGACGGGCAGAGCTCCTCGGGAAGGGAGACGTACACGCTGGTTCAGAACCCGAACTCCACTCCCGTATTCATAGGGATAACCTACATGACCCCTTCGGGCTCGGGTAACAAGACCTTCACCGACACCATACCCGCGAACTCACGCAAGACCTACAACCTCTCTGACAAGATCCCATCCGGCAGAGCCTCCATCCTTGTCACCAGCCAGACCTCCGGTAAGAAGATAATGGTGGAGCGTGCCATGTACTGGAACTCCCGCGATGCCGGTACGGACACCATCGGTGGGTATTCTGATTAGCCGGTAGGTAGGGGTCAGGTCTTTTATTGTTTGCTATTGTCCTCTGCTCAAGATAAGCGTAGTAGCAAACAGCTAGTGCAACTAAAAGTGTGTTCTTTCACTTTGACCCGATACTGACCAGCTCTCCCTTTGCCTGTTTCCTCTCCCTCTTTTCCGGTCTTTCATCTTTCAGTTCATAAAGAAGATCCGTATCCAGGTACCGCTTCTTCTCCCAGGTCTTTTCCTGCTGCCACTTGAGCCTTGCGGCAACGAGCATCTTCGCCGAGTTCGCATCGGGAAAGCTTCCAACGACCCTGGTTCGTCTTCTTGCTTCCCTGATCAAGCGTTCCATTGGATTATTGGTCCTGATCCTGGTTCTGTGCCTTGGAGGAAAACGGTAGTAGGTGAGGGTATCCTCGAGGCCGGCCTCGAGGATTTCAATCGCGCCCGGCAGTCCCTTCCGGTGCTTCTTCATCAGGCGCTCAGCCTTGATCCTGGCTTCTTCCGCCGATTCCTGTGCGTGAATCGCCTTCAGCCCCTGTGACATCTCGCTCATCATCCTTCTCGGAACCTTGGAGAGAACGTTTCGGTAGAAGTGAACTACGCAGCGCTGGAACCCTGCTTTCGGGAAGAACTGCTCCGCCGCCGCCCTCAGGCCCAGGTGGGCATCGGAGACGACGAGATCGACGTTTTCCATTCCTCTTTCCCTCAGCTGCTTGAAGAAGCTCTTCCAGCTCGCGGCGTCCTCGCTCATGCCCTCTGACACGCCCAGTATCTCGCGGTATCCTTCGTTTGTGACGCCGACCGCGATCAGAAGGCTGATGTTCTCCGTGTGCCCGCTCAGGCGGCTCTTGATGACCATGCCGTCGACGTAGAGGTACGGGTAGTAGTTGTCCAGAGGACGGTTGATGAACTCCTCCAGGCGAGCGTAGACGCGCTTGTTGAGACGCGATTGCTTCTGCGGGGAGACCGTTGTGTCACAGAGGGCCTCGGTGATATCGCTGATCTTCCTGGTGGAGATGCCGGACAGGTACATCTCGATCATCGCTTCTTCGAGCGAGATCTCCATTCTTCGGTATCTCTCGATGACCTCCGTCTGGAACTGGAGCACTCTCAGTCTCGGAATCTCGAGCTCTATCTCGCCTACACGTGTGGCGAGCTTTCTCTTCCTCTTGCCGTTGCGGTAGTCGGCGCGGTCTTCGCTTCTCTCGTACGGCTTTGCGCACAGGAGCTCTTCTGCTTCAGCTTCCATGATTCCCTCGAGCACTTCCTTGACGGCTCCCTTGACCTGCTCGTTGATCCAATCCGCTACTTTCTTCTGATCGAGCTCTATCTTGGGCGTATAATTCTCCTTGGCCATGGTCCACCTCCGATTTTGATTGCTTAGTCACAACCAGTATCGGGGAGGCCGTGGCCTCTTAGCAAAATGGGAAATTACACACGATAAGTTACGTCATCGGTTCGCGAGGTTGCCTTTGACTTTGAGTTTGCGAAGCGTTATCGCCTTGGTTGCGCCCAGGTCGCCTTTCAGCACGTCGACGTACACACCGTACTTGCCGCTCATCACGTAGTTGGCGTCGTCGCGTATTCCTGTCCATGTCTGTTCGCAGCCCGGCAGTATAATGCCTACTTCTTTTCGGTCGGGGATTCCCTTGTCGGGCTCAGGCTCCACTATGAACTGGA
>PMIZ01000208.1 GCA_003157225.1 Actinomycetota bacterium
GCCGCCGCCCATGCCGCCGTACTCTTCTGGAATGAACAGCAACTGCAGACCGATCGTGGGACCCAGCAGCTCGCGGATGACGTCTTCGGGGAAGGTTTCGTCGTGGTCCCACGTGCGCAGCCTGTCGGGCGTGAGCAGCCTTTGGCGGATCTGCGCCAGCAGGTCGAGAAGCAGGTTGCGTTCCTCGATCGGTAGTCCTGCCAGTGCCACTTCCATCTCCTCGGCTTTCGTTGGTCNNAGGGTGGGGTAAACTTGCATCGATGAGTGGGAGCAGTGAGGTTAGGGAACAGATCAAGAATTCACCGGATCTCCCCGGCGTGTATCTGTATCGAGACGAGTCCGGTGACGTGCTGTACGTGGGCAAGGCGCTCTCCCTTCGCAAACGCCTGGCGAGCTATCTGCCCGCGCTGAGCGGCGACGAGGGGTGCAGGCTTCCCGCGAAGGTGAACGACATGATGGGACGCGCCGCGACGGTGGAGTGGATAGTCACCAGCAATGAGGTCGAGGCGTTGCTGCTGGAGCACAACCTCATCANNCCCGTACATCATGATCACCGTGGAGGACGATTTTCCCCGGGTGATGTTCACCCGTCAGCAGCACCGGCGCGGCAACTTGTATTTCGGGCCGTTTGCGAACGCGGCCAAGGTACGTGAGACGCTGGACGCGCTCGCCCGGGTGTTCCCCGTGCGCACCTGCCGCGGCAAGGAGCCTGGCAGGCATTCCGGCTCGCCGTGCCTGCAGTTCCACATCGACCGCTGTCCGGGTCCGTGCACCGGTGCCATTGCCGCCGCAGAGTATAGAGCGGTGGTAGACCAGGTGGTGGACTTTCTGAGCGGGCGCGAAACAAAGGTGATCGCGGGTCTGGAGCGATCCATGCAGAAGGCGGCCGTAAGGCAAGACTTCGAGACGGCGGCCGTGTTCAGGGACCGGTTGGACGCACTTCGCCACGTGCTCGAGCGCCAGCAGATAGAGTCGGCGTCGCTGGGGTCGGCCGACATCACCGGGATGGCCCTGGACGATTGGGGAGCCAACGTGCAGGTCTTCATGACCAGGGACGGGAAGCTGACCGACCGGCGCAGCCTGACCTTCGTGAACGTTGCCGGCTCCGATGCCGAGGAGGTGTTCGAGCGTTTCGTGGCTGAGTACTACGGGTCCTCCTCGACGATACCTGCTGAGCTCGTCGTGCCGGCGATGATCACAGCCACCATCCGGCTGGCCACGTTCCTCGAGCAGCTGCGGGGCACGAAGGTGGAGGTGAGGCAGGCAGAGCGGGGCGACAAGAGGCGACTCCGAGAAATGGCCGATCGCAATGCCGACCTGGCCCTCGCTCACGAACACTTGCAAGAGGAGAGGACGCGGGAGCGACGCCTGGGAGCTCTGACCTCCCTCGAGACCGCGCTGGGCTTGGAAAGCCCGCCCATGCGCATCGAGGGGTTCGACATCTCCAACCTGGGCGGCGAGAACATCGTCGCTTCCATGGTGGTGTTCGAGGGGGGAGTCGCCAAGAAGAGCGACTACCGGAAGTTCGCGATAGGCTCCACGGCCGGTCAGGACGACGTGGGGGCCATCCATGAGGCCGTCGCCCGGCGCTTCGCGCGGGTCGTGGCGAGCGAGCGCTCCTACGATTCGTCGTTCGAGGCGGTGCCCGACGTCGTGCTGGTGGACGGTGGCAAGGGGCAGTTGGGAGCCGCTCTGGCTGCTCTGAGTGAGGCCGGTTTGGAGAGCGCGGTGGCGGTGATCTCCTTGGCAAAACGGGAGGAGGAGGTTTTCGTGCCCTGGTCGCCTCAGTCGTTGGATCTGTCCGCGGATGATCCAGGCCTGCTGCTGCTGCAAAGGGTGCGCGACGAAGCCCATCGCTTTGCTCTCGGGTTCCACCGCCGGAAGCGCGACTCTCGGACCACGCACTCACTGCTCGACCAGCTTCCGGGTATCGGCGAGAAGCGCAAGCGGGCCATCATGCAATACTTCGGGTCTCCTGAGCGGTTCCTACAAGCCACCAGAGAAGAACTGGAGGCCGTTCCCGGCCTGCCAGGGAAAGTGGCAAGGGAGGTACACGCGTATGTCCACAAAACGGGTTAGGGGCAGCGGGCGGGGTCCCGCCGTGGCTCGGTTCGACGCCGGTGGCGGCGAAGGCGCGGTGACCGTGTGCGAGGGCCGGCTGGTGGCGGTCGACCTGCCGAGTCCCGGGCGGTCGGTCGCCGCCCCGTCGGACGTCGAAGATCCCGCGCCCGAGGATCGGGAGGCGCTGAGACGCTGGGTGTCCGAGTTGGAGGCCTATTTCCGCGGGGAGCGCCTCGCGTGGACGGCGGACGAGATCTGCTTGGACGAACTGGGGATGCCACCCTTTGACCGCAAGGTGTTCGAGGCGTTGCTATCCATCCCGGCGGGCACGACTATCGGCTACGGTGCCTTGGCCGAGCTGGCCGGGTTCCCACGCGCGGCGCGGGCGGTGGGCAATGCCATGGCCGGCAACCCCATCCCGATAATCATCCCCTGCCATCGAGTGGTCTATTCCGACGGCCGGCTCGGCCACTACGGCAACGATGACAGCTGGAAACGGCGGCTCCTGGCGCATGAGAAGAGGCACGCTGCCCCAACCCAGGTCGGGGAAGGACGCGACGACTGATGACTGCCACGGAAGAGCCACAGAAGCTTCACGTTACCTTGATCACCGGCCTATCTGGAGCGGGCAAGTCGGAGGCCGTGGCTACTTTCGAGGACGCCGGGTACTTCTGCATCGACAACCTGCCGCCCTCATTCATCCCGCAGCTCGTCGACCTCGCTGAGCTTCCCGGCAGCCGCGCTCAGCGACTGGCCGTCGTCTGCGACGTGCGCTCTCACGAGTTCTTCGACGAGCTCGCGGGTGAGATCCAGAAGCTCGAAGATCGCGGCATCGCCGAGCGGGTGCTCTTTCTGGAGGCCGACGACAACTCGCTGCTGCGCCGCTTCAAGGAGACGCGCCGGCGTCATCCCATGTGCGACGAGGGCGAGTCTCTGGTCGAGGGCATCCGCTCCGAGCGGCTCGCGCTCGAGGAGATCCGCGCGCGCGCCGACGTCGTCATCGACACGAGCCGACTGCGCCCCTCCGAGCTGCGGCAGGAGATACGCGAGCGCTTCGTGACCGACACGGCGGCATCGGCGCTCTCGATCACCGTGTACTCCTTCGGTTTCAAGTATGGCGCGCCGGCCGATGCCGACATCGTCATGGACGTCCGCTTCCTGCCCAACCCTCACTACGACCCCACGCTGCGGCCCCTCACCGGACTCGACGGTCCCGTGCGCGAGTACGTGCTCTCTAAGCCGGAGACCACGACGTTCCTCGAGCGCTGGCTGCCGCTGCTCGACGACGTNNGGATACGTGCTGGAAGGCAAGCACCACCTCGCCATCGCGTTGGGCTGCACCGGAGGCATGCACCGAAGCGTCGCTCTCGCCGAGGTGACCGCGACGCACCTGCGCGCGCGCGGCTATCGCGTCGCGGTCAGCCACCGCGACATCGGGCGAGACCGGGA
>PMIZ01000212.1 GCA_003157225.1 Actinomycetota bacterium
GGCGAAGCAGGGCGGAGTGTTGCGCAGAGAGGCCGCTGAGAAGCAGCGGCACCGCGAGCCCCATGCTGATCAAGACGAGCTCATGCTCGCCGTAGAAGGCGGCTACCGCCGGAGCGGCCGCGACGAGACCCAACCCCAGGAGGATACCAGCGGCGGAGTTCACCCAGAAGAGCACCGACGCTTGCTCGCGTGTGAGCGTCCGTGACTGGACTGTCGCGGTACTGAGACCTGCATCTCGCAGCAGCATGCCGAAGGTGGTGATCACCGTCACCATGGCGACAAGCCCAAAATCACGCGGCGTCAGCAGGCGAGCCAGCAGCACCGTACCGCCTACCTGGAATATGAACTGCGCAGCCTGCCCGACCGTCGAGATCGCTCCTCCGCGGACCGAGCGGGTGGCCAAGTCGTCCGTGGATCTCTCCGGTCCGAACGCTTCTTCGGCGCGGAGGACCAGCCAGCTCATGTCTTTCTTCTCAGGGATGGAGCCATCACTCGCCCGCTGCGTGAGCCCCATCGGCCGCCGCGGTGACGGCAGTGTCGTGGGCGACGGGAACCGCGCCGCGTTTGACCATCAGGACCCAGCTGGCATTCAGCAGGGCCATCACGACCCACCATGATCGCTGATAGAAGGCTTCGATCCCCACCGAGAGACCGATCATGGCCAGATGGGCAATCAGCAGACCGGCCATGAGTCCACGGTATTGCTCGTCGGCGGCCTTGTAGGCCCGGTATCCTCGGAGGGCGAAGATGCCGACGAAAATGATGAAGACGGTGGCGCCAACGACTCCCATCTCCGCAAGCATCCAGAAGAAGGTGTTGTGGATCTGATATCCGTACGTGTCTATGTAGCTACCCAGTCCACCGCCGAAGATCGGGTGGGCGACAAAGGTAGTCATGGCGTCCTCGATGATGACCACTCGCGCTGTCACCTGTTCATGACGGTCGATCAGAGGCCATATCTGGGTGATGAAATACGACCTAAAGAAGATGAGCACCAGAGAGACGCCGAGCGCGAAGGGCACGGCGACGTGAGGCCAAGCACGCCGCCTGAAGATGAGGATGGAGAGCACCACAAACACGAACCCGATCCAGGCGGAGCGGCTGAAGCACAGGAGAAGGTTGAGCACTAGGACCAGGGTCACCGGCCAGGCCAGCCGACGTGAAATGAGGCGTGCGGGCGTGTTCACCGTGGCCCAATGAAGGGCGATCGCCAGCACCACAAGCCCTCCATAGGCATTGGGGTCCGCGGCCAGAGCCTGTATCCGGTACGTGTGAAGCGGCGCGTACCTGAGACCGATGAAGTATAGGGGGAGCGCAAACACCCCTTGAAGGAATACTGACCATACGACCAGCTGGGCGATACGCCAGACAGCCCTGGGGGTACGCGCGTACTGCACGATAACGAGATACAGGACGAGAAGCACCAGCAAACCGACGTACTTGTTGATGAGCGCCCAGCGGGTGACGCTGCCGTACCGGAGAGCCGAGGTGAGCAGGCTGGCGGAGAACATGGCGAGCAGGACAAGGTGCCACGCGCTCCAGTCGTCTCTCGAGGTCGCGATCCGAAAGCCGCCGAAAAGTACGAGGAGCAGGAGAACCACGTCGGAAGGGGCTNNGAGAGCCTCGGCGCCATGTTCCTCGACCTCGGCGTCGTGGGCGAAGAGACAGAGGGCGGCTACGCGAAAGAGCTCACCCCCGAGCAGCAGAAGCAGCAGCAGGCCGAGAAGCAGCTGATAAATGGTGCCGCGCCAGTTACGTTGGTCCGCTATCCCGATACCCTCACGCATCCGTTCCCTCGGGTACTCGACGATCAAGTTCTTTAGGTATCGGCTCCGCGTCCGATAGAGTGTACTATGCAAATTCTTAATGGACGGCGTGATTTGATGGACGGACAAGCAGGCCGCGAGGAGAAGGTCTACGATTTCGGCCGCTTTCTGACGGTCGTGCGCGAGCGTTGGTGGGCGGTCCTTGCGGCAATAGTGGTCGTAGGGGCGCTGGCCCTTGCGGCTTCGCTGCTGTTCGCCCCTCGCTACAACGCCACCGCGCAACTGGCCTATTCGTCCGAAGCCGCGCAGATGGCCTCGCAAGCGCTCTCCTCAGCCGGTAGCACCGACAGACCCCACAACATCGCCAACGACGCGCTCATCCTGCAGACCTCCGATTTCGCCACCCGGGTACAGGAGGCGCTGGGTAGCGCGCTGGGTGCCGGATACGGCGCCGACCAACTCCGTTCGGCGATCAAGGTGACCTCCAACTCCGATCTCGATGTCATCGACATCAAGGCCTCTGGCTCGAGTCCCGACACGGTGGCAAAGATAGCGAACACCTTCGCCTCTGAGTTCGTGAAGGAGCGGCAGGAGGAATCGGCCGCTTCCTTGAAGCAAGCCCAGGACCTCCTGAAGGCCCGCATCGATTCCCTTTCTACCGCAGAAGCGGCCTCGACCTACGGCATAGACCTGAAGCGCCGCTACGACGACCTGGCCGTGCTGCTCTCTATGGAAATCAAGGACTACAAGATCCTCCAAGGGGCCATCGCGCCCACGTCCGCCTATTTCCCCCGGCCCTACCTCGATTTGGAGCTGGGTTTGTTCGTCGGCTTGATCCTTGGTCTGATCCTGGCTTTCCTGCTCGACTACCTCGACCGTCGCATCAAGGATCAACCGACCTTGGAGAGGGTGATGGATCTCCCCATCGTCGGCACCGTTCCGCTCGTGTCTCGCAGGTGGGGTAGATCCTCGAGCGGCAATCCGGCCGTGGGTTTCAGACAGGGCAACGAGATGCTGCTGGAATCCATGCGGATGCTGCGGTCGAACCTGAAGGTGCTAGGGTTCGGGGAGACAAAGCGAAGCCTGCTTGTCACGAGCGTGGCCCCCAACGAAGGCAAGAGCACGCTGGCGGTGAATCTAGCGCTGAGTATGGCCCTGGCCGGGGACCGGGTGGTGCTCGTCGATGCCGACTTTCGGAATCCCACTCTCCACCAATATCTCGGCATCCCCAACTCGCAGGGATTGGCAGATGCGCTGCTGGACAAGGATTCCTCGTGGTCGAGCAAAATCCAGGCGGTAGACCTGGCCGGTTTTGTCTCACCGCAGATGGGGCTGGCGCGGAAAGCCGTGGGCAGGGACATGGCTATCACGAAGTTCCTCTGCCTGACAAGCGGGCCCGCACTGGCCAACCCCTCGGAGATCCTCGAATCGGGTGCCATGTCGGATATCCTTGCGGAGCTCCAGGGCATCTCGGACTACGTGATCCTCGACGGGCCTCCGATGCTGATCGCCTCGGACTCGCTGATTCTGGCCCAGGCGGTCGATGCGCTCCTGCTCGCTAGCAGGCTCGGCCGCGAGACGTCGGCGGAGGCGTTCCAGGTGCGACAGCTGCTGGACCGCGCGGAGGTACCGGCTCTCGGCCTCGTGGTCTGCGGCGCCAGACATCAATCCCGGGACAGCTATTACTACCGCTACCACCGCTCGGATCAGGCTGGAGAGGCGCCGGTCAGAAAAGGCTTCTGATGGAGAGCGACTCCTCTACGAGCACCCCTCGGGTGACCGTCGGAATCCCAGTCTACAATGCGGCACGGACCTTGCCCCTCACGCTGCGGTCCGTCTTTTGCCAGACATTCACCGATTGGGAACTCATCCTGGTGGACGATGGATCCACCGACGGGTCGGTAGACATAATGCGCTCAGTTCGAGACGAGCGGGTCCGCCTAGTGGTGGACGGAACAAACAAGACTCAGGGACCCAGGCACAACGAGATCACCCGTCTCGCCAAGGCACCGTTGGTAGTGCGGCTGGACGCCGACGACCTGATGCACCCCGAGCGCCTATCGAGGCAGGTGGAATACATGGATGCCCACCCGGAGGTGGACTTGGTGGGCGCCGCCGTGTACTCCATTGACGCGACGTACCACATAACGGGAAAGCGAGGAGGCTCTTCCCCACCCCGCTCTGAGTTCGAAGCCGGGATACATGCAGCGGTAGCCCATAGCACGGTGGCTGGCAGGACGAGCTGGTTCAAGGAGAATCCCTATGACGAGACACCTGAGTCCAGGCGCTGCGAAGACGCCGAGCTTTGGTTCAGAACCTACGGCCGAAGCACCATCCGCTCTGTTGAGGAACCGCTGCTCTTCTACCTGGAGACCGTCGAAAATGCCATCGGCAAACTGCGTTCCTCGAACAAGGGACAGCTCCGCGTCATGTTCCTGGGAAACGGCGAGGTGCGAAGGAAGCCTCTGGCGCTGCGCCTGAGAGTCGCGGCTGTCATCTGTCTCAAGATGGCGTACTACGAAGTCTGTTGGCTGCTCGGCGCCCGCCGCTACCTGATCGACCGTCGAAACCAGCCCCTCGACTCCGGAGAGGAAGAGACCGCCTACGAGGCACTTGACCGGGTGATGAACTACCCGGTTCCCGGGCTGGGCTAGCCTCTCGCTGCACGCATCCCGCCTGGTTCGGGCCCCTCCGCGAAGATCCAGCGCGTGTCTAATGCACGTTCTCCGTTTTGCCGATAAGTGCACTGAGAGACGAATGCTTCTCTCAGGACGAAAAAGGCACACTCACCGTGAGATGAGGCCGCAAAGCCACGGGGCTCCTCCAGGAGCAAGCCGGGTCGCCGAAGTCTCGGAGCCAACCTGAGAAGCCAAGTGCTTTTGCCGGTTGGCTCCCTTTGTTGGGAGGCAAAGATGAAGAAGGACCGTGCAAAAGGATCGCGCCACTCGGCTACGCGAGCCAGGATGCTGGCTATTTGCGCGCTCGTTGGGGCGGTGTTGATCGGTGTTCTTGTCGCTCAGGCTGCCCAAGCAGCCACAAGCGCGTACGACGTCACCACATTCGGGGCCAAGGGGGATGGGGTCACGGATAACACCGCGATCTTCCAGGGCGTCATTGACCGGGCCGGCACCACGCCGGTCTACATCCCAGCGGGTACCTACGTCGTAACCGGGTCGCTAGCCCTCAGGTCGGGTCTGACCCTATATGGCGCGGGCAGCGCCTCCGTGATCAAGCTTGTGGGAGGAGACGACTGGACCCGGGTGCTCGTCGGCACGGGCGTCAGCAACGTGACCCTGCACGATTTGACCGTGGACGGCAACGCGTCCTCTGCCCGAATCGTGGGGACAGGGGAACAGCGTCACTGCATCTTCCTTAGCGGCTGCACGAACTCCCTTCTGGAGCGAGTCACGACCACCCAGCCTTTGGGGGATGGGATCTTCCTCTATGGAGGGTCATCCGGGATCACCGTCAAGGAGTGCGTGTGTGTCGCCGGGACGACGCAGAACGCGCGTGTGGGGATCAACGTCCAGGGAGCAAGCAACTGCGTGGTGATCGGCTGCACGGTCCGGAACTTCAACGTGGGCATCAAGGCGGAGCTGGATAATGGCGATCCCGACAGCGTCGGGGTGCAGATACTCAACAACATCTGCTCTGGTGCCAGCAATCCTCTCGCCCTCAATGGCAAGACCAGCGGCAAGTGCACGAACTACCTGATCCAGGGCAACTCGTTTGTCACCTCGGGCTCATACAACATCTGGGTATCGGGCACCGTGGGCTGCGTTATCAAGGCCAATACCCTCAGCGGAGGCATCGGCGTCTACTCGTGCTTCGACAACCACACCCTCACCGTGCAGGGCAACACTATCAACGGCAACGCCGACTGCGACATCTACTTGGGCGAGATCTACAGCCTGGGTGGAAGTGACGGCATCCACATCACCGGCAACGTGTTCCCTGCCGGCTCCCCCGCCCAGGGCGTCATTTTTCATGTCGGTACCACGGTGACCAACGTCGAGGTGGACACGAACCAATATCCCAACGCGGCAACGTTCTACAACGCTGCGCTCGGCGCCAAGGCCTACGTCCACGACAATTTCGCGGACTCTGGATCGCCTACCACGAGCACGACCGCTGCGCCCTCGACCACGACCACCGCCGCTCCGACGACCACGACGACGGCACCGCCGGTGACCACCACTACATCGGCACCGCCGGTGACCACCAC
>PMIZ01000305.1 GCA_003157225.1 Actinomycetota bacterium
CAGCTGGGAGAAGCTCAGCACCAAGGGCCACCTGCCCGCCGCCCACACCTACATCAACGAACCGCCGGACGCCTTCGTGCAGATGCCGCCCACCCAGACCAATACGATCGAACGCCTCCGCTACATGACGGAGCCCCTGGCGGAGGACGTGCTCATCGCTGGCCCCATCTCGCTGACGTTCTGGGCCTCGCTCGACGAGGAAGACACCAACTGGATCGTCACCCTTAAGGACGTGGGCCCGGACGTGTCGGTGCAGTCGGCGCGGCCCGGCGAGCGCGAGGTGCCGGCGAACCTTCCCGAGCGGGAGCTCACCCGTGGTTGGCTGAAAGCATCGCAGCGTCAGCTCGATCCCGAGCGCTCCAAACCGTGGAAGCCCTGGCACGTCTTGAGCCCCGAGACCATCCGGCCGGTCGTGCCGGGAGAGATCAACGAGTACCAGGTGGAGCTGCTATCCACGGCCAACCTCTTCAAGGAGGGACACCGCATCTGCCTGGAGATCGCCAGCCTCGACCTGGCGGAGGGCGTCGCGGGAGAGACGTACGCCGAGTACATCCCCAACCACGTCTGCTCCTCCAAGACGGTGCTGCACAAGGTGTTCCACAACAGCGAGTATCCGTCCCACCTGTTGCTGCCGGTTATACGAGACTCCTGACATTCCAGCCGCCGATCGGGCCACCAGCCGTCTCTCTGGGTTGGTACCATCTGCGAATAAGGAGGAATGTTGTGGAGGAAATCCTAACCCAATGCACTTCAGGCGGACCGGTGAAGGTCCATGTGAAGGACGGGGTAATAACGAAGATCCGGCCGTATGTCTTCGATGAGACCGACGCGCCCTCATGGACCATCGAGGCCAGGGGGCGGAAGTTCACTGCTCCGAGAAAGACGACGATGATGCCGTATGTGTCGGGCGAGAGAGCTCGCATCTATTCCGACCAGAGGATCAAGTACCCCATGAAACGGGTCGACTTCCATCCACAGGGCGAACGGAACCCTCAAAACAGAGGAATATCCGGCTACGAGCGGATAACCTGGGATGAGGCGTACGACCTCGTCGCAGGCGAAATGAAGAGGGTGAGAGAAGCGTACGGACCCGCCGCGATCGCGGCAGCTACCGCCTCGCACCACAACTGGGGACTCCTCTTCTACAAATTGGGTCCCTTCGGCAGGTTCTTCAACCTGCTCGGCTACACCGAGGTGGTGGACAACCCGGATAGCTGGGAGGGCTGGCATTGGGGCGCCGTGCACACCTGGGGCTACTACTGGAGACTGGGCGTCTCAGACAACTACGACATGCTCGAAGATGCCCTGCAGAACACCGAACAGGTGATCATGTGGTCTTCGGATCCGAATACGACCACCGGCTACCCGGGGCAGGATTCACTCAGATGGCGCACATGGCTGAAAGACCTCGGCATCAGGCTGATATTCATCGATCCCTGGTGCAACTTCACCTCCGCCATGTTGGGCGACAAGTGGATCGCGCCGCGGCCCGGTACCGACGCCGCGCTCGCAGAGGCCATCGCGTACGTCTGGATCCAGGAAGGGACCTACGACAAGTGGTTCGTCGAGAATCGCACCGTTGGTTTTCCGGAGTTCGAAAAGCGCATCATGGGTGGCGAAGACGGGGTTCCGCGGACTCCTGAATGGGCCGCCGATCTCACCGGGCTTCCGGCCCGGCAGATACGAGCGCTGGCTCGCGAATGGGCCTCCAGGCGCACCATGCTGGGCTGTGGGGCCATGGTGGGCCTCGGAGGAGCGAGTCGCGCCGCCTATGGTACAGAGTGGGCCCGTCTGATGGTGCTGCTGATTTCGATGCAAGGTCTGGGTAAGCCTGGCGTGAACGTATGGGGCGGAGCCGGCATGGGCCAGCCCGCGGACTATTCGTTCTATTTCCCCGGATACTCGTCGGCCGGTTGGGACGCGTTCAACCTGGTCCCCGGAACCAAGAGGGCCATCAACACAGTCTCGCAGAAGCTCTACCGCCTCCTCCTGGCCGACAGCATTCTGAACCCACCCGTGAGCTGGCGTGGAGACGGGTTCTGCGGCCAGTCGATCGAGCAGCAGTTCACGACGCACACCTACCCGGAACCCGGCACCTCTGAAGTCCACATGCTCTACCGGCATGGAGGCTCGTTCATCTCCACCATGTGCAACACCAACAAGATCGTCGAGATGTACCAAAGCCCGAAGCTGGAGTGCGTGGTCATTCAAGACTGCCATTGGCAGAGCGAGACGAAGTTCGCCGACGTGATTCTGCCCGCCAGCACCCAGTTCGAGCAGTCGGACATATCTGAGTGGATGAACCCGGGCGGATACGCGGAGAACAAGTCCGGACAGAACTTCCGCGTGATCATATATCAGAAGAAATGCATCGAGCCGCTATGGGAATCGAAGCCCGATTGGGACATCTACTGCGAGCTTGCCAAGCGGCTGGGCTTCCTCGACGAGTACACGGAGGGCAACTCGCGCGAGGATTGGATCAAGAAGCTCTTCTACTCCACGTCGCTGCCCGAGCATGTGACCTACGAGGATTTCAAGAAGAAGGGCTACTTCGTGGTGCCGCCGCCGCAAGGCGACTACAAGCGCACCGTCTCCAACCGCTGGTACTACGAAGGCCGGACGTGGGATGTCCCCGATCGCGCCAATCCCATGCTGTATGCGGATCGCAACCCGAGGAACAACAGCCCCGAGAACTTCGTGCCCAGTGACAAGCTCGGCACGTACAGCGGCAAGATCGAGTTCGTCTCCCAGAGTCTGCTGACGAACGAGCCAGATGACAAGGAAAGGCCGCTGATTCCCCAGTACATCCCCAGCTGGGAGGGCCACCTCAGCGAGAAGGCCAAGACCTACCCTCTCCAACTGCTTACTACCCATCCACGTTTCTCGTTCCATACCCACTACGACAACAAGGTGCCCTGGCTGGACGAGATACCGGTATCCCGCATCGTCAAAGACGGCTATGCCTACTGGCCTATTCGCATCCATCCCTCGGATGCCGAGCCGCGCAACATACGCCACGGAGACCTCGTAAAAGTGCACAACGAGAGAGGTTCCGTACTATGCGTCGCCGTTCTTACCGAGAGGGTGCGACCGGGTGTTATGCACTCCTACGAGGGGGGGGCGAAATACGATCCCCTCGAACCCGGCAAGGTGGGAACTCCTGATAGGGGCGGCTGCATCAACATCCTGACACCCGACCGCATGCTTTCGAAGAACGCGCCCGGCATGGCCAACAATTCGTGCTTGGTCGAGATATCGAGGGGTGATATCTAGGTGACCAGATATGGGATGGTAATCGATATCAGCAAGTGCGCCGGCTGCTACTGCTGTTTCATCGCCTGCAAAGATGAGCATTGTGGACATGACTTTCCCGGTTATGCCGCTCCGCAGCCCATGACCGGTCAGTTTTGGATGAATCTGGTCGAACGGGAAAGAGGCCAGTATCCGAGAGTCAAGACAGCCTACATTGCCGTACCCTGCATGCATTGCGAGGAAGCCAATTGCATCAAGCAGGCCAGGGATGGAGCCGTATATCGCCGCCCTGACGGCATCGTCATCATCGACCCGGCCAAGGCGAAAGGGCAGAGGCAGTTGGTCGATTCCTGCCCATACAGGGTCATCTACTGGAACGAAGAGTCAGGCCTGCCGCAGAAATGCACCTTCTGCGCCCACCTCCTTGACGAAGGATGGAAAGAGCCCCGTTGCGCGGAGATGTGCCCGGCCGGAGCGATCACGTTCGGAGATCTTGACGATCCCAAGAGCGACGTGGCTCAATCGGCCGCAGCCAACAGGACCGAGGCGCTCCATCTGGAGTACGGGCTGAAGGAAAGCGTGATCTACATCAATCTACCCAAGAAGTTCATCGCCGGGACGGTGGCATACGAGGACAGCGACGATTGTGCCCCGGGCGTCGCTGTCACGGCGCGCACCGCCGGCTGGGAGCAGACCGTGGAGACTGACGGCTTCGGTGATTTCGAATTCGAGGACCTGGCGGACAACCAGGACTATACCGTAACGCTAACCGCGGACGGGTATGAACCTCGCCAGTTCAATGTGAAGACCTTGCGGGACATGCACCTGGGAGTCATCGCACTGGAGAAGAGCCGGTAGCCACGAGACACTCGCCGTCTGGCCAAGCGTGGTTTCGATGCCGCCCTTCTCCCAATCCTCGATCCCTGGCACGTCTTGAGCCCCGAGACCATCCGGCCGGTCGACCGCGTACCGGCCTGGGGCGCGCAGCCCAACTGGCGGCGCGCAGCCCCACGTCACCTGTGGGGTACACTTATTCCGATTCACGCTGCTAATCGGTGATACTCGTTGATGAGTCCGCCAAGCCGGCTCGTGCGAACTACGTCACCGACGGACTGGTCCCAGGCCAGCTTGGGTTCCGGGGTTTGAAGCGACAGAAACAGTTGCCGAAAGAGGCACACGTGAGTTTTGAAAGACCACGCATTATTCGCCCACCCCACGAGGCTGACAACTACTTTCTGCCCCTAACCGGGGGTTGCTCCAACAGCGAGTGCGGATTCTGCAACTACTACTACGGGCGGCGGCTGCAGGTGCGCGATCTTGCCGAAGTCCTCGCGGAAATCGATGCACTGGCACTATTTGTCGACCAGGGCGAGGTCACGCCCGGCATGCCCGAGATCGTCTATTCGGTGGCCTCTCAGTGGAACGGCAGGCGTCTCTTCTTGCAGGATGGAGACGCGTTGGTGTATCCCTACTCCAAGCTGGTACGCGCCTTGGAGCATATCAACGCAAAGCTCCCCGAGCTGGAGAGGATTTCGTGTTTCTCGACCACCCAGGACCTGCTCAAGCGCAGCGTCTCCGAGTTGAAAGCGTTGAAAGACCTGAAGCTCGAGCTCATCTACTTGGGAGTCGAGAGTGGAGATGACGGGGTTTTAGAGTATGTCTCCAAAGGAGTGACGGGCCGCCAGACTGTCGAGGCCGGTCGCAAGGTCAAGGAGGCCGGCATTGAGTTGGCGACCACTGTCATCCTGGGCCTCGGTGGCCAGGACAAGAGCGAACAACACGTTCTGGGAACGGCCAAGGTCCTCAGCGACATGGACCCCGACTCCTGCGAAGCCCTCACTCTGACAATCATGCCGAACGTACCCATGTTCAAGGACCAGCAAGAGGGCAGGTTCCGGGAGATAACGCCGATGCAATCGCTCGCCGAACTGCGGCTGATGATCGAGGCGTCGGATTTCTCAAACTGTCTCTTCAGATCCGAACACGAGTCGAACTACCTGACGGTTCGGGGCTATCTGCCTCGCGAGAAGGAACGCCTCCTCGGCGAAGTGGACTACGTCCTATCCCATCAGGACCCCTCGCTGCTGCGACCCGAACACCTACGGGGACTGTAGCCGGCGCGAGCCGCTCCCTTGCGGCAGCCCTCACTGACCGCGCCAAACCCTCAAGAGACGCGCCTGCTAACTTGCAGCAGTGTCAGAGCCCAGAAGGCCGGACTGGAGACAGAGTCACAGCCGCTACTAGTGAGCGTCAAATCGGAGTAGGGTGTGACGGGAACGGCGCTCCCATGAGGCGGAGGCCCGGGGGCGGCGGCATTTGCACTAGACGGGGCTGGCAGGCGAAATGGATCTTCTGACAGTCGGAGAAGCTGCGGAGGCGCTTTCGGACGGGCTTGGCCGGCCGGTAAGTCGCGGCGAGGTCAAGGACGCCATCAAGCGAGGCCGCCTGCGCGCGGCGAAGAAACCGGGGCTCTGGGGCGCATACCAGATTCCCAGGGACGAGGTCCAGAGGGTGCTCGAGGAGCATTGCACGGACAAGACCCTTCCGGGGCTGGACAAGCTGAGAGCCCACGCGTGGGACTCAATGCCCCGCGGGACCAGGGATGTGCTCTGGCGACCAGAATGGAAGTCGTGGAGGAGATGAGTATCGCCGTGGCCTGCTTTGCCCACCTCCCGGCTGTGTGGGTCCCCGCGGCAGGCATGGTTTCGGGCGATGGGGAAATGTGTAGCATATTGGGGCACTAGATACCGGGAGGCTGAAACCCGGCCAGCGGACAGGAGGCGCCGTCATGTTCTCACACAAGAAGGAAGATGTTCTCAAGCACACCAAGGGCAACCGCGAAGAGCTGTTGGCAAGCGAGANNTGCGCCTGCCTCGGTTGCTGCTCCATATTCCCTGCGGACGAAATAAGCGAATGGGTCGACGAGATCGACGGGGTCCCCGGCAAGATGGTGGACCGCACGGCTATCTGCCCTCACTGCGGTGAGGCGCTCTTGATCGGCGACCACGGCGAGTACGAGATCACCGACGCCTTCCTCGAGGCGATGCGCAGGCGCTGAAGTCGGACGGGGCGCAGCCGAGTCGCTCAGCGCCCTCCCAAGAGGCTGCTGAGAAACGGAGTCTCGGCCTGAGGGGTACAAAAACCCTGAACTCGCCTGCTTGGCCGGCATCATCGGCTACGATTCATGGTTCCGCGACCTTCTCACTGGAGTTGCCGATGCTGCTGTCGCTTCTTTACTTCGCCGTTCGCC
>PMIZ01000245.1 GCA_003157225.1 Actinomycetota bacterium
TTCGGTCTGCTTGGGCAAGGATTCGAGGTCGAGCAGGTCATGGCCGGACACCAAGATGGCTTTGCCGGCCTTAACGCCGAGCGAGACCGACGTGGGTACGGGTGTGCCGAAGGTCTCCGTGTTGGCCTTGTCCAAGAGGGCGATCGTCTTGTAGTTGATCTCGCCGCATCGGAGCACCCTCGCGATCCAGGTCTGGAGGTCCCCTTGGCGGCAGTCGGCGAGGTCAGCCAGGGCTTCCACGAGGTAGCGGTCGACCTCGGGATCGCGAAAGCCGAGTACCGATGCGTGAAAGGCGTATGCCGCGACGCCCTTCAGTCCATACAGGACTGTGTGCTGGAGAGAGCGGAGGTTGAGGTCTTCATTCGCCTCCGTGTTGATGCCGTGTTCTTCTCCTTGCTGCGCCAGGAGCTCTGCCGTGGCAGCCGGGATGAACCAGACCGAAGCGTCCGAGAATGCGACGCCGGGGCGCTTGGCTGTGAGTGCGGCCCTTAGGGCATCGCGTCGACTTGCCGTCTCTTGAACCCAGACCACGAGGGAGTCGGGGTCGAAGTTGACGTTCGTGAGGGTCGTGAAAAGCCCTTCGGCCAGAAACGGGTAGGTGTCAGACGGCACCAATGACTCCGGTTCCGCCTCCTTGACCACGAGCGCCAAACCCTTGAGTGCATAGACGAGCGCATCCTGGATAGCAGCCACGTCCGATGTCTTGCCGCACACCCCTCGCAGGGTGCATGCCTCAGACCTTGCCGTCTGCTCACATTGATAACAGAACATGTGTTCCTCCTCGGTGGGGCACGGTCGAGTGAGGTCCCAGGCCCGCCTCGCTCACTAGCCAGCGGGGACGGCCGGTCGGCTCACGCTGTTTGGTTTCCCATCCCGAAGCTAACATAGTCAATCTGCGGAAACCTTGACCTAGGTCAAGTCGCGAAATGCACCGTCGACGGCGGCTAAACGGAGAGTGTTCGTGCCTCAGAATCTTCGACTTGCACCTTCCGCTCGCGCGATGCAGTTGCGCGCCTCGCTACGGTCGGCCAACCTCTTCCAGAGCCTGAGCGAGGCTCAGTTGGACTCTCTCTCCGCCCGAGGCAGGCGGTTGAAGCTTGCGCGCGGTCAGACCCTCTTCCGGGAAGGCGACAAGGCCACCGGGCTCTTCGTGGTACTCAGCGGAAGGGTGAAGGTGTCCAAATCGTCGCCTCGGGGGCGGGAGCAGATCCTGCTTCTGTTGGGTCCGGGCGAGACCGTGGGCGAGGCCGCCATGTTCGCCGGGGACACCTATCCTGCGAACTCGGAGGCGCTCGAAGCAACCGAAGTGTTCAGCCTTCCTCGAGGTGCATTCCTTGAGGTTATCCAGGCCGAGCCCGAGGTGGCAATGCGGCTGTTTGGCGCCCTTTCTGCACGGATGCGGTCTTTTGCCTCGCTGATCGAGTACCTGTCATTGCGAGAGGTGTCGGAGAGGCTTGCGGCTCATCTGCTGCGCCTAGACGTACAGGCGGGGTTGGAGGGGCTTATCGAGCTGGAACTCACAAAGACGCAACTCGCGGCGACATTCGGCACCGTGCCGGAGACTCTGTCAAGGGCCTTTCGCCAACTGAGCGAGATCGGCGCAATCGACACCTCGAAGCGTCGCGTAAGGATAAAGGATAGGGGCGTACTCGAACGCGTGGCTCAAGGGCGCTGACAGGCCGCTTTAGAGCGAACCTCCGACTCGGTTCTTGGCCATTCCCGGACGCCACCTTCGCCAAGCTATGCCGCGGCGCGGCGACAGGATGAAGGTCACGAGGAAGAGCCCTGTCGCCACGAGGACGACCGCGGCCCCTGATGCGACGTTCAAGTAGTAGCTGAGGTAGAGACCCGCGACGCTCGAGATCACGCCGAGACCCGCCGCGACCAGCATCATATAGGGGAGTCGCCGCGTAAGCAGAAACGCGGTCGCCGCTGGAGTCACGAGCAATGCGGCCACCAGCCCGACGCCTACGGTCTGCAGCGACACCACGATGGTGATGGCGAGCAAGACGAGCATGACGACCCGCATGGTCTCTGGGCGAGCGCCGACCATGTGGGCGTGCACCGGGTCGAACGTCGATAGAAGGAACCGTCGGTACAACACCAGGACCGTGGCCAACACGAACGCCGCTAGTCCCAGAGTCAGCCACAGGTCGCCATGACTGACCCCGAGCACGTTTCCGAAGAGGATGTGGGTGAGGTCGCTGGAGTAAGTCCGGATGGTGCTTATCAAGAGCACCCCAAGTGCAAGGGCCGCGGTGAAGAGTATCCCGATCGCGGTGTCCTCTCGGATAGTGCCCTGGCGTGAAAAGAAGGCGATACCGAGCGCGACCAGGATGGCGGCTACGAGCGCCCCGGCTAGCAGGCTCGCTCCAAGAAGGTACGCGATCGCCACTCCCGGCAGGATGGCGTGGGCAAGCGCGTCTCCCAGAAAAGCCATCGACCGCAGGACTACGAAGCAGCCGAGCACTGAGCACACCACACCCACGGCCAGTGAGGCGAGCAGCGCGCGCTGCATGAAGCTCTGGGCGAAGGGGTCGGTAAGGGCGTGAAGCACGGCTAGTGAACGTGGGTAGGGCCGGGACAGCACTGGTCGACCACCACCATGCCGTTGAGGAACACGGCCTGATGGCCGAAGGCGGCCGCGATGTGCTCGGCGGTGAAGACTTCGGTGGGAGGCCCGTAGGCGATCAGCTTGTGATTGATAAGTACGGCCAACTCGAAGCGAGAAGCCGCGAGCTCCATGTCGTGTGTCGAGACCAAGACGGTCACGCCAGCCTCATGCAGTCCCTCCAACACCTCGACCATCGAGTCGCGCACCGCGGCATCGACGCCGGTGAATGGTTCGTCCAGCAGAAGAAGTGAAGGCTCCTGGGCGAGGGCGCGCGCAAGGAACACACGCTGCTGCTGCCCGCCCGAAAGCTCTCCGATGGGCCG
>PMIZ01000370.1 GCA_003157225.1 Actinomycetota bacterium
CGATGCGCTTGACGCTTTCCCGGCGTATCTGTCGGTAGAGGATGCCCATCTGTTCGGCCAACCGAATGAAGACCTGCAGCTTGGCGAACGACTCCTCCGACAGCGTGGGGATGTTGACAGCGTTCTTGACGATCTCGCCCCGCAGGCCGGCAATTACCTCCGCCACCACTTCTTCGCCCACCCGTTTAGTGGCTTCATAGGTGGAGGCGCCCAAGTGCGGAGTACCTACCAAGTTCTCGAACTTATAGAGAGGATGTTCGCTCTGCGGCTCGCTCACCCAGGTGTCGATGCCGACCGAGGCGATGCGGCCGGACTCCAGCCCACGTTCGAGCGCCTCTTCGTTGTAGAGGCCGCCACGGGCGNNCTCTTTGGTGCGGGGCGTGTGGATCGTGATGTAGTCCGACTCGCGGAGCAACTCCTCGAGCGTCTTTCTCTTCTCCACGTTTAGGTTGCCGAAGCGGGAATCCGGGATATAGGGGTCGTAGGCTATGACGTGCATCGCGAACCCGCGGGCCCGCTGCGACACCAACCCGCCGATGCGGCCCAAGCCGATGATCCCCAGCGTCTTGCCGTAGAGCTCGCTGCCCTCGAACTGCTTGCGCCCCCATTTGCCGCTCTTGATGAAGCGGTCGGCCCAGGGGATGTTGCGACTGCTGGCCAATAGCAGGCCCATGGTGTGCTCAGCGGCCGAGACCACGTTGCTCTCGGGCGTGTTGCACACGATCACGCCCTTCTTGGTGGCGCTGGGGACGTCGATGTTGTCGAGTCCGGAGCCCGCTCTGCCCACGATGCGAAGGTCGGTGGCAGCGTCGAGAAAGTCCTTGTCGATGGTGGTCTCGCTTCGGACGATGATCCCGTGGTAGCCGGGGATTGTCTCGAGCATCTGCTCGCGGCTCAACTGGTATTTCACGTCCACGGAGCAGACGGCTTCGAGCTGCGCGATGGCCTCCGGGTCCATGAGTTCAGCGATCAGGACCCTCACATCATCAAGACGTTCCAACTAGTCCTCCACTACAAAGAAGGGCGCGCTGCCGGCGCGCCTCGTTCACCCCATCTGCTAAGGCTAACACACGGACCGGGCACCTCTCCATGCGGTGAGTGGCGAACCGGCCCGATGCCTGACCGCTCACTCTTGGCTCCGGCGCGGGTACGCGCAGCCAAAGGCTCGCTCACAGACATCGGGCCGGTTCGCCACTCACCGCCCACACGCACGCCCGCTCCCTGCTTCGCTCGGGGCCGGCGCGGCTTGGCCTGGAGGTATAGTTGCCTGCGTCACGCAAATCTGCGAGTTGAAGGGGTTCCTCCTATGCATTTGGCCACGGGGGCTTCCAGACCCGGGCGGCTTGCTCGGCTGATCACCATGTCGGTATTCGTCGCGCTGGCCTCCTTCTTCGTGGCCTGCGGCTCAGCTGTCAGCCCGTCGGCCTTGACCTCGGCGGCGGGCGGCAACTCCACAACGACGTTGGGCGCATCCGTGCCCGACACGCCTGCTGGCCTGCAGGCGCGGTGGCTGATTGCCGCCACGGCTCATCTCCCAATTCCCAAAACTGAGGTGCGGGCTCACTTCGACGCGGACTTTCTCGACAAGGTTAGCGCGGACACCCTCAACCAGGCGCTGCAGGGCGCCGCCGACGTCTTCGTGGTCTCGATCACGACCGATGAGCCGCGCCAACTTGTGATGGTCGTCGCCGTCGGGTCTGAGCAAGGGCCCCGGGCTCAGGTCTCGCTGGCCGTCGACAGCGAGGGGTTGATCGACTATCTGCTCATCGGCGCTGTTTCGGCGCCCGCGCCGGCGCCGCCCACCAGCTGGGAAGGCGTGGACACCGCCATACGTTCCGTGGCGCCGGGCGTTCACTTGCTCGTGGCCAAGATCACGGGAAGTTCCTTCCAGGACCTGCACAGTATCGCTCCCGACACAGCGGCTCCCCTCGGCTCAGCCTTCAAGCTCTACGTGCTCGACGCTCTCGGTGAAGCCGTGGCAGCCGGCAAGATCACCTGGGACCAGATGCTGACTGTCAACTCGCAGGTCAAGAGTCTCCCCTCAGGGGAACTCCAGGACAAGCCGGACGGCACCCAAGTGGCAGTGAAGGACGTGGCCGCCAAGATGATCTCGATCAGCGACAACACCGCTGCCGACATGATGATCGATCTCGTGGGGCGGGCGGCCGTCGAGACCGCGCTCACTGCCACTGGAATGGCAGATCCCTCCCTCGATCGCCCATTTCTCACCACCCGCGAGATGTTCACCCTCAAGCTCGACCACTGGCCGACACTGGCGCAGCAGTACCTCGGCTTCGATGAAGCCGACCGGCGAGAACTGCTTGCCGGCACTGTCGACAAGGCGGCTCTTTCCGACCTCGCGGCCGCGGGAGGCTGGACTGCCCCGCGCGACATCGACAATATCGAATGGTTCGCCTCAGCCAACGACGTGTGCCGCGCCTACATCTCGCTGTCGGCGCTTGCCGCCCGGCCTGGGCTATCTCAGATCGCGGAAGTGCTATCGATCAACGGCGGAAGCCTGCAACTGGATCCCGCTCAGTGGAAGGCCACCTGGTTCAAGGGCGGTTCAGAGCCGGGAGTGCTTGCTTTGACCTACCTGGCGACCACCCAGTCTGGGCAGAGCTATGTGGTCGCGGTTCTCACGGAGGACCCTGCGAAAGCAATCGACGAGGCGACGGCTATCCCGACGCTCCTGTCCGCGGTCAAGGGTGCATTTGCCCTGGCGGACGCGCAGAAATAGGGTCCGCGCCTCGACCACTCAGGAAGATGAGGGCGGCGAGCACGCGCCCGCCGCCCAACTATTCCTAACTACAGACAGCCAAGGCCACTGCCGAGACGCATCACGAATGCCACGTCGCCCGAACAGCGAGCGAAGCGTGAAACGGCATATCCGTGTCTGGGCTTGCGCGAGTGTAGCGTGCGAGGGAGTGGCCTAGGCTGTCACGCGTCGCCGCTTGGCCAAACAGCCCAGGACTTCTCCGGCGGCCGTCGTTCGGGCACAGTCCGATGGGGGATGGTCCCGTCGTTCCAGCCCTTCGACACATAGAGATTGCAGAAACAGCTGCCGTACTCCGCCACGTCTGCCTCGCGGTAGTCGCAGGGGCAGATGATGTCCTTGTCGGCCTCGCGGCTGGCGGATGCCAGGCGGCAGGGGCAGGACATGTACCCGTAGCGCTGTTTGTTGACCAGGAGCCCCTCGATGAGCTCCATGGTCATCTCCTTCTTCGAGCTGAAGAAGTAGCCTCGCGCCTCGTTGACTCGCTTGAGACGATCGTACATTTCCTCGGCTTCGCTCACAGTCCCAACGCCTCCAAGATCTCGGTTTCGCGATCGCCCACGATCACCTTGTCTCCGATGAGGATGGTGGGGAACGAAGTCTGCGGGTTGTACTTGCGCACCTCTTCCAGCACCGTCTTCAACTCGGCCTGGGGCACCAGGTCCACGTCGATGAAATCGTATTTCACATCGTGGTCGTCGAGCAGTCTCTTGGTGTTGCGGCAATGGCCGCAGGTGCTGAGAGCGTAGAGAAAGACTTTGGGTTGATCCATGTTCTCGCCTTTCGGAAGCCGCCGGATCGTCCGTATCCGGGTAGCGTTTTGCGTTTCTGCGAAGGTACCCGATGTCCGGAGGGATTACACCCGGCAGGTGTGGGGAACGAGAGAGAGAAAGTGTCTCTGGAGAATCGGGTTCCGCGCCGTCTGGGGGTCGAAGATGAAGCGCCGGTGGACAAGACACTATGCTGCAGTTCTGGCGTGCGCCGCGGTGGTGCTCACGGTTGGGTGGACGCTCGTTCCGGCGAGTCCCAGCCTGGCTTTCACTCACAGTTTCACCGACGTCAACGGCAGCGAATCCTATGCGGACGCTGTTCTGACGCTTGCCGACGACGGGGTGTTCTATCCCGAGTTCGGCGGGACGTTCGGCCCCTACGATCAGGTGACTCGCGCCGACCTGGCCGTCTATCTCACGCGCGTCCTTCATCTGCCGCTCTCGTCCGCTCTTCCGTTCGGTGACGTCGGCCAGTACACGTGGTACGCGGGTTACGTGGCAGCCATGTACGAGGCCGGGCTGATATCGGGCACGAGCGCGACTACCTTCTCACCAGATCTTCCCGTGAGCCGCCAGCAAGCGGCGACCCTGCTGATGCGGTCGCTCGAGTACTTCCTGAGACAAGGGGATCAGACCGCGCCCATCGGCTCTGAGTTTTCCGACGACCAGGTGGCCGCTTGGCTGGCCGGCTTCCGGGACCGGACCCTGATAGCCAGCGTGCATGCGGCCTCAGTGGCGAACGCCTGTCGTTTCGGCATCATGCAAGGTGGCATGGACGGCTGGTTCTACCCGGCCATGACCGTCACCCGAGCGCAGCTCGCGGTCATGCTCTACCGGGCCTTCGAGCAACCGCTCAGCCCGAGCAACGTGTATCCCGTCGAGATCCCGCCCACGGCCGCATACGCAACCCTGTCCAAAGGGTCTGAAGGGCCGCTGGTCTTGTTGCTGGAGTCCCGCCTGGCTGCTCTCCACTATCCCTGCGGCACCGTCGACACTGTGTACGACGAGTGCACGCGTGACGCCGTCATGGCATTCGAGAAGGTGGAAAGGTTGCACCGGGACGGCATCGCCGACTCTGAGGTCTGGCAGCGCATCTTCACCGCGCAGACCCCTACGCCGCACCTCTCTGCCGGGGGGGACCGTGTCGAGGTGGACCTCACCAGGCAAGTACTCTTCGTGATCCGCGCAGGNNCACGGCTGCGTCCGCACTCCCATCTGGATAGCGGCGCACGTCTACGCTGAAGTGCCGATGGGCTCCTCCGTGGACGTGTACTACTAGGGCCGATGAGCTACATGGAGAGACCCAGCACGGGCGTCGGCCTGTGACGCGACGAGGCTTCTGGAGGGGTGAAGACGAGGCGCCCCCACGGGGCCAGCAGCACACCATAGGCAAGCTTGGAGTCCTTTCTTCCCTCCTGGCTCCGGCTGAGGAGCCGTGAGCAATATGGCCGACCGTTCCACTGCCCGCTCGATCGACGAGTACATCGCGGAGTTCCCGCCCGGCGCCCAGCAACTGCTGCGACAAATGAGGGAGCTGATTCGGGCGTCGGCACCCGGGGCTGTCGAGACCATCAGCTACGCGATCCCCACCTTCGACCTCAACGGGCGGCACCTGGCGCACTTCGCAGGCTTCAAGAATCACATCGGCTTCTATCCCGCCGCCAGCGGCATCGAGCACTTCAAGGAAGAGATCGCGCAGTACAAGAACGCCAAGGGCTCGGTCCAGTTCCCCCTCGACCGGCCGTTGCCCGGGGATCTCATTCGGCGCATCGTCGAATTCAGGGTGGGCGAGGTCGGCGGCAACGAGGAGCACCGCGCTTTCGCTCTCTGGGCCGCTGAGTGCGCGGAGCACGTCTTGCGGTACTTCGAGGATTCGAGCACCGGAGACGACCGGCCCCGCAAGGCGATAGAAGCGGCTCGTGCCTGGGCTCGGGGCGAGATCATGACAAGCGAGGCGCGCAAGGCGGCGTTAGCGGCGCACGCCGCGGCGGAGGGCGCGCCCTCCGCCGCCGCCCGCGCGGCAGGTCACGCGGCCGCGACCGCGCATGTTGCCGGTCACGCCAAGGGCGCTGCTTTGTACGCTGTCAAGGCGGCCGCCGCGGCTGGGGCCGGCGCTGATGCCGCCGCGGCGGCCGAGCAGGAATGGCAGCGCGACCTGCTGCGGAAGCGCCTTCGAGCGTTGGTCTAGTACGCGACAGAGTGGGTACTCTGCTGGGCTGAGAGTCGTTGGGCATCAAGGAGCACCCGAGGGAGCTGGGCACCGTAGACTGGATCTACTCCGAGGGTGGCGAGCCCTTCCTCTACTCCCTATCTCTTCTTGAAGGGATACGGCTGGCGCGGGACATGGGCTTCAAGGTCCGGCGGTCCTGGCGGCAAATCGCACGCTGCCCGCACGAAGACCTGGAGTCGCCTTCCCGCGTGCACGTGGATCCCTACGGCAACGTGCATCTCTGCCGGGGGCTTCTGATGGGGAACATATGGGAACGCTCGTTTTCCGCGTTGGTTCGGGACTACGCGGCCGGCGCGCACCCGATATGCGGCCCGCTGGTGGAAGGCGGTCCCGCGGCTTTGGCCGAACGCCACGGCGTGTCACACGAAGGCGCGCGCATCCGCCGAGCCGGCAGGACCTGTCCGCTGCAGGAGGTAGAATCGGACGATGAGACCCGGTTCCTCGGAGCACAAGGAGTTCATCAGCGAGCCCATCGTTCCCGAGGGCGGCTCATTCGACGCGACCGCCATGTCGACCGGCGAGCCTGGGCTGCCCGCCCGGTTCGTTTGGAGGGGGGTCACGTACGAAGTGGCGAGAGTGCTCTACACGTGGAAAACTGTGGGAGACTGTCACCACGGCAGTGGGGAGCAGTATGTGCGCAAGCACTGGTTCAGGGTAGAGGTGTCCGACGGGACCCAAATGGAGCTCTACTTCGACCGCCAGCCCCGCTCCAGGCGGAGGAAACAACGATGGTGGCTGGCCGCTATCATCGGAGGAGGCAACTCAGCGACCACTGGAGAATGATTCGATGGAAGTAAGACTGAACGCCAGCGGGACCAACAGACTAGCCACCAAGGTCTGCTTCAGCGACGAGGAGACGTTCGAGGTCGCCTCCGTCATCGTTTACGGGAAGACCGACGCGGTCCTCATAGACGCACAGTGGACGCTGTCCAGCGCTCACCGGGTCATCGCCGAGATCCTCGACACCGGCAAGAACCTCAAGACCATCTATCTCACGCACGCGCATCCCGACCACTACTTCGGTGCCGGCACCATCGCCGAGGCCTTCCCGAAGGCTCGCATCGTGGCCATCGCCTCGGAGGCCGACATCATCAACAAGCAGTTCTTCGGGAAGATCGAGATCTGGGAGAGCACCATCGGCGCCCACAACTGCTGCCGCAAGACCACGCACGTCGATTCGCTCACCGACACCTACCTGGAGCTGGAGGGGGAGCGCCTGGAGATCATCACCAAGGTGGTG
>PMIZ01000114.1 GCA_003157225.1 Actinomycetota bacterium
CTTGTGGCGCGGGATAGTTCGCGTGTGCGAGAACTGTACCGCAAGAAGGCTGAAGTACCATGAGCCGGTCTGGGCGACGGCGCCAACGATGAGCTCAACTCTCGGGCATGTGAAGAGCCCCCCGGTCGCGTCGTTCCCGAGGTGGCGCGCGAAGACGTGCGGGAACTCATCATCAGCCCACGCCGGCTCATCTACCGCCGAGATGCGTGTGCTGTGACGGTCACGATGGTCACTCACGAGCGTCGTGAGCTGAGTGCAGAAGACGTAGTCTGACAGGTGAGCCGCACCTTACCGCTCGTCGCCGTCGACCTATACTGGCTTCCCTTGGGCGCCGGTGGCCACTCCGTGCGACTCAATGGCAAGGTCTTCGAGGCCGCTGTGTCGCTGCTCGAACGCCGGCGCAGGCTCGACCTCTACCACTCTGCGCTTGAGGTGCACGTGCCGGAGGGCCGCTTCACGATTGAGAGTGGCCCGGTACCAAACGCCAATGGCGACGAGCGGGGGGTCGTCGGCGGAGGTGCTGTCGGGAGCCGTTGGGCGGGCCACCTGCGCATCTTTCGCTATGAGGTGCGGTGCTGGCGTGACGGAGTCATTCCAGACCTCGGCGAGGCGGTCGAGAGCCCCCAGCGGTTGACGGAGGACGAGAATACCGCGCGGCGACTGCTTCATCTCGCGCCGCAGGTGCCCACGCCTGTGTGGGGACGCAACGAACTCAGTGCCGGCGAAATGTGGAACTCCAACTCGATGATCTCCTGGCTTGTCGCGAGAAGCGGTATCGACGTGGAGTCGGTCAGAATGCCGACTGGCGGACGCGCTCCAGGCTGGGATTCCGGTCTCGTGGTGGCGCGAAGGCAGGTCTAGCAAGTTGGAACAAATCGGCGCGTTTGGCCCCACACCAGCCGCGTGATTGTCGGCCTGCCCAACAGGCCGTTCGAGCTGACGCCCAAGAGGCGGGGTGTACTTTCGTCAGCGACAGGCGCGCGGGTTGTGCAATGGAAGTCTCGCCGATACATTGAGTGTTGTACGAGAGTAGCATCGATAAGGAGTCCGTCATGACGACCGTCACTATCTCCCCGAAGTTCCAGGTGGTCATTCCCAAGCGCATCCGGGAACGACTTGATTTGCACCCGGGTCAGCAGGTCCAGGCCATCGAGTACGACGGCCGAGGCGAATTCGTGCCCGTTCGTCCCATCGCGAGCATGCGCGGCTTCCTCGCGGGGATCGACACCACCGTCGGACGTGAAGAGGATCGGGTGTGAATGTCGTCGACTCGTCCGGTTGGCTTGAGTTCTTCGCCGGCGGGCCAAACGCCGGGTTCTTCGCGGCAGCGCTCCAGGCGACTGACGAACTGGTCGTCCCAGTCGTGAGCGTCTACGAAGTGTTCAAGCGTGTTCTCGCCCAGCGTGGCGAGAGCGGCGCGCTCGAGGCGGTCGCGCTCATGCAGCAGGGCACGGTGATAGACCCGACTATCTCAACCGCTATTGACGCCGCCCGGCTGAGCGTCGAAGCGGGTCTGCCCATGGCTGAGGCGATCATCCTGTCGACCGCTCGCGGGCATGGTGCACTCCTGTGGACGCAGGATGCCCACTTCGAGGGGATGGGCGGCGTCAGATACGTTTCGGCGAGGTCGACCTAGTATCCAGCTAGCCCCACTTCCCAAGGAGCAATAGCCAATGAGTGAAAACCTGAAGGGCAAAGTAGCGGTCGTGTCCGGATCCGGCCAGGGCATTGGCAGGTCCATCGCCATTGCCATGGCACGGGAAGGAGCCAGCGTCGTCACGAATAACCGCAAACCGGGATCTACGGGCTTTGCGATCATGAACGACGATCTGGTCAAGAACCTCTGCGGTAAGGATCTTGAGTCGCTGATGAAGGAAGCTGAGGACGCCTCAGGCGACGCGGAGACAACCGCACAGACGATACGGGACCTTGGCGGGAAGGCTGAGGCGTTCTCCGGAGATGTCAGCGACTTCGAGATTGCGCGCAACCTAATACAGACAGCAGTAGACAAGTTCGGACGGATCGACATCCTGGTCAATGTCGTCGGAACGTTCGCGTTCAGCCCCATATGGGAGATGAGCGAAGAGACCTGGGACAAAGTGTGCAACGTGAAGCCGAAGGCGCACTTCAACTGCATCCGTCACGCTTTGCCGTTCATGATGGAGCAGAAGTTCGGGCGCATCATCAACTGCACGTCCGGCGCCTTCAAGTGGGGCGGAATGAGACAGGCGAACTACTCGGCCGCGAGCGCCGGCGCAATCGGACTCACCTATGCCGTCGCTCAGGAAGTGGCTCCATACGGGATCACGTGCAACGCATTCGCCCCAGGTGCACGCACCAGGGCCGGTTTCGAACTTGACGCCTACGAAAAGGCGATGCCAGAAGGCAAGGGGCCGTGGTCCTTCGAGAGCATGAAGATCCCTATATCCGATAGCCCGAGTCCCGACGACATAGCTCCCTTCATATGCTATCTCTCGACAGACAGCGCGGCTGATATCACCGGATCGGTGTTCTTCGTGATCGGGTCTGCCGTCATGCTATACGGGGAGATGGACTTCGTCAGCAACATCGTGAAAGAGGGGGGCGGACGCTGGACCGTTGACGAGCTCGAGGCGAGTGTCCACAAAGACCTGATGAAGGGATTCCGGAGTTCGACAATGCAGATGCTGGATAGGATGAGCGACCCCGGGGGGCGGTGAGCGAGAAGGGGGGCTCTTGCTGTACGGGATGCTCATCTGGGCCTCACCGATACCGTTGACCATCGCCGCATTTCGGCTCAGAGCGGGCATGAAGTGGTGGGTGGCAGCGCTTTGGGCCGGATTGGGTGTCTACGCACTCTGGGCGGCCGATTTGCTCTTCTTTCCGATGCTCGTGGAGTCCGCGGCGCGTGCAGATAGTCACTACGTGGCGGACAGTCTCGGGCATTGGATCAACGTCGTGCCGTTCAGGACGATTCGCGACCTCTTGGCCCGATCGTCACCGACACAGGCCGTGAGGCAGATCGGTGGAAACGTTGGGCTACTGCTGCCGATGGGTCTCTTCATGCCGGTGCTCACGAATCGGTTTCGCCGGCTGCTCGCGCTGACACTGCTCGCGTTGGTGACATCGATCGGTATCGAGGCCATCCAGTGCGTGGGCATAGTCACAGGGTTCTTGATCGCTCGTTCGGTCGATATCGACGACGTGATACTCAACGTGTTCGGTGCGCTGCTCGGCTGGGGAATATGGAAAGTACTGGTGGCGGTGTTGGCGCATCGCCGTCGGTCACGAGGCGTGGAGGCAGCAGGCGAGCCGTCCTCGTGACCAGCACCAAGCGAGCCGTGAGTGACCTTTTCCAACAAAGGAGACACGAAGATGCCAGTTCAGGGGCAGTTCGAGGTGGACGTTATGCCTACATCGTCCGGTGATCTCGAGATCACGTTTCTTGGGCATGGGAGCTTGAGACTCACCTTTGGCGGAAAGGAGATCTACGTCGATCCGTTCAGCCACGTAGCCGACTATCGTCAGCTCCCCAAAGCGGACGTCATTCTGATCACTCACGAACACCCGGACCATCTTGACCCAGGTGCGATTGCCGATATCCGAACAGAGGAGACGCAGGTAGGAATGACGGCCATCTGCGCTCAACAGGTTGCCGGCGGGGTTGTGATGGGCAACGGCGACGTCCAGGTCTTTGGCGAAGTCGTGGTTGAAGCGGTGCCGGCATACAACTTGGTACACAAGCGCGAGAACGGCGAGTACTTTCATCCTCGAGGTCGGGGCAACGGCTACATTCTCACCTTCGGGGACAAGCCCGTGTACGTTGCCGGGGATACCGAGAACATCCCCGAGATGAAGCAGCTTCGGGGCATCGAGTGCGCCTTTCTGCCGATGAACCTGCCCTATACCATGACGCCCGAGATGGTGGCCGATGCGGCGACGGCGTTCCGGCCGCGGGTGCTGTATCCGTATCATTACGGACAGACCGACGTGTCCAAGCTGGTGGCTCTGCTAAGCGCCGAACGGGAAATAGAGGTCCGGGTTCGCCGGATGGCGTAGGAAGGAGTCGTGCCCCATGAGGGTGCTGTTCATCGGCGGTACTGGGTTCATCAGCACCGCGGCCAGTAGGATGGCGATCTCCCGAGGATTCGAGCTCTATCTGCTCAATCGCGGATCGAGGACCGCAGAGGTACCTGGCAGTCATCACCTACTTGCTGACATACACCGCTTTGAAGACGTTCGCGCCGTCTTGCAGGGTCTGGACTTCGACGCTGTCATCGATTGGGTCGCCTACACGGCGGATGACATCGAACGCGACATCAGTCTCTTCCGAGGCCGGGCCAAGCAGTACGTCTTCGTCAGCTCGGCCTCGGCCTACCAGAAGCCGCCGGATCACTATGTCATCAGCGAGTCGACGCCGCTCTCCAACCCCTATTGGGAGTACGCTCGCGAGAAGATCGCCTGCGAACGACGTCTCATGCAGGCGTACCGCGACGAGCGCTTCCCCGTGACGATCGTTCGTCCCTCGATGACGTATGACTTGAACCTCCCGATCGCGGTCGGGGGGTGGGGCACCTACACGCTGGCCGACCGACTGCTGAAGGGTCTACCGATCATCGTGCATGGCGACGGCTCGTCACTCTGGGTCGTCACGCACGCGGACGACCTCGCGCGCGGGCTCCTGGGGCTGCTAGGCAACGAGCGAGCACTGGGCGAGGCGTTCCACATCACGTCTGACGAGGTGCTGACCTGGAACCAGATTTACCGGCAAATCGCCGAAGCGCTGGGCGTCGAGGCGAAGGTCGTGCACATTCCCTCCGATTTCATTGCCCGAGTGGCGCCGCAACTGGCGGGGAGTCTGTTGGGCGACAAGACCTGGAGTGTGGTGTTCGACAACAGCAAGATCAAGGAGTTCGTACCTGACTTCCGAGCCACCGTCACCTTCCGGGACGGCACCCGTCGGACCCTCGACTGGTTTGCGGCCGACGAGCAACGTCGGCGGGTAGACGAGGCGGTGCACGCGGAAATGGATCGCATTCTCGGGGTCTATGCTGGAGCGACCACCTGAGGGGCGAGCAACAAGCATATCCAGCGCATAGAGGGTAGCGGATGGAACTGATTTGCACGGCAATCCTATTCGACCTGGACGGGGTCCTCGTCAACTCATCCACAGTGGTCGAACGACACTGGAAGAGATGGGCTGAACGTCACGGTGTCTCCTATGAACATCTGAAGGAGGTCATGCACGGTCGCACTTTGGCTGAGACCATTCGAATCACGGCGCCCCATCTGGACGCAGAACAGGAGGGTCGCATTCACGAAGCGCAGGAAAGCATTGACACAGACGGCTTGGAAGTCTATCGGGCGGCATGTGAGCTACTACGATCCCTTCCGGCTCACAATTGGGCTGTGGTCACAAGTGGTAGCTATCGCACGGCCTCTACCCGGCTTCAGTACGGAGAGTTCCCGACGCCACCGATACTCGTGACTGCAGAAGACGTGCAACGAGGGAAGCCAGACCCCGAGGCGTTTCTCCTGGCAGCAACGTGCCTAGGTGTGCGACCTGAGCAGTGCGTGGTGGTTGAAGACTCTCCAGTAGGCGTTGAAGCAGCACGCGCGGCAGGAATGAGGGTGATCGCGGTGGCAACAACACACGGCCTCGAGGCGCTGGGTCGAGCCGACATCATCGCGCTTGGAATTGCCGACGTTACGGTGGAGACTGCAGGAAACCAGTTTCGAGTGACAGTCGAGCCAATGTCGGTTGAATGACGGGGGGAGCTGGATGATCATCGAACACGTCGCCGTCTGGGTTCGCGACCTCGAGCCGATGCGCGCGTTCTACGCAGAGGTGCTTGGCGGTGTGAGCGGGGACCTCTACGAAAACGCAGCCACCGGCTTCAAGTCGTACTTTGTGACTCTTGGCGAGGGTGCCCGCTTAGAATTGATGTACCGGCCTGGGCTGCGTCCGACCCCGACCGACGCGACGGCCGGCTGTGCCCACATCGCCCTGAGTCTGGGCAGTCGCGACGCGGTCGATGCCGCGGTGGCGGCTCTGCGCCTGCGGGGCGTGACGATTCAGTCGGAGCCTCGCGTCACCGGTGACGGCTACTATGAGGCCGTTATCTTGGACCCCGAGCGGAACCGTGTGGAGCTAACGGTCTAGGGGGTATGGCACAAGTCTTTCATCGGGACCGCTCAACGTGGCTGGCCTACCTGCTCTTGGCTCTCTATGGCTATTTCCTCAACAGCCTTGGTCCCATTACTCCCTTTCTCAAGGATGAGCTCAAGCTGTCGTACACGGTGAGCAGTCTGCACTTCACGGCATTTGCCGTTGGCATTCTGCTCGTTGGGTTGTGCGGTCATCGTCTGATACGGCGCGTGGGTCGCGGCCGCGCTCTCTGGTTTGGCGCCTTTGGGATCACCGCGAGCGTCCTTGGCCTGGTGGCTGGTCAGTCGGTAATGGTCACCATCGGGGCTTCCTTCTGCATGGGATCGGTGGGATCGCTGATCCTGGCTATTGTCCCGTCTGCGCTATCCGACCGGCATGGCGGATTGCGGGCGGTGGCCTTGTCGGAAGCGAACATGATCGCCTCGCTGGTGTCCACGAGCGCTCCGTTGCTGGTGGGATGGTCGGCCCGTCTGCCCGGCGGATGGCGGTGGGCCTTGGGGACGGTAGCCTTGGCCCCGTTCGTGATGCGTCTCGCGTTTGGTCGCGTCACTTTCCCGCAGCCCACTTCCCGTCTTGAAGATACTGCTTCTGCCCGGCGGCCTTTGCCGGGGTCGTTCTGGGCGTTCTGGGGAGCGCTTGTCCTGGCGGTGTCCGTGGAGTTCTGCATGGTCTTTTGGAGCGCCGACTATCTGGAGACCAGCTTGGGGATGCAAAAAGTGCATGCGGCCCAAGCCATCAGCCTTTTCCTTGCCGGCATGATCGTTGGGCGTCTGGTTGGAAGCCGCCTCGTTCGGCGCTTCTCGACCCGCGCAGTGGTGATTGGCTCTATCTTGGTCGCGAGCACCGGCTTCGGGATGTTTTGGGCGGCTCACACCGCCGTTCTTGGGTTGGTGGGATTGTTTGTGACGGGTCTAGGTGTCGCCAGCCTATATCCCCTGATCCTTTCGCTGGCCATCGGCGTGGCCCAGGACAACACAACACGCGCCAGCGCGCGGGCCACCTTGGCTTCCGGTACAGCCATTTTGGCACTTCCTTTGGTGTTGGGCCGATTGGCCGACATGGTTGGCATTCGGCCGGCCTATGGAGTCGTAGGCGTCTTACTGGTCGGCATCTTCCTGACCATGCTGGTTACGGGGGACGTGTTCGGGAGACGGCCTTTGCGGAACTTGGGGTCGGCCCGTCTGCCCGACGCGAAGGCGTAGTTGGCCCGGATGGGATATTATGTCAGGCACTGGACTAATCACCAGAGGGCGTCAAGTTGACGGCGTGAGTCTCTGCGCCGAGCGCCAGCAGGGGTAGGAGTGAGCTCAACCAGCGACACCAGGATCGGTTCGTGATGGAGCGCCCCCTCGCGCGGACCAGCGCGGAGCCGACCGCCGGCAAAGAAGCCCCCCCGGCACGCGGCCGGCACAGAGCAGAGGACCGGCTCCAGAGTCCGGGCCCGGTGGTGCAGCAAAACATCCGCCAACAGAATCTGGCGCTTGTGTTGCGGGAGGTCATGAAGAACGGGCCTCGCTCGCGTGCGGGCATCGCAGCGGCAGTCGGACTTACCAGATCGACGGTATCGAGCCTCGTCGGCGAGTTGATAGCCCGCGGGCTGCTGTTGGAGCGAGAGCTCGAGAGAGTCGGAGCTGTGGGGAGGCCGGGCCGCCTGGTCGCCGTCTCCGACACGACCGTCGTCGCCCTTGGCCTGGAGATAAACGTGGACTATCTCGCCGCCTGCGTACTCGATCTGAAGGGCAACGTCCGCTATGAGCAGTTCCTTCGTCACGAGAACCGCGGGATCCCGGTTGAGGTGGTTCTCGATGCGCTTGCGGAACTCGGCCGACGAGCGCTCGACAGCGTCGAGGGCGAGGGCCTTATCCCCGTCGGAACGACGATCGCTCTCCCTGGGCTCGTGGATGTCGCTAGTGGCATGCTGCTGAGGGCTCCGAACCTCGGTTGGGGCCGACTGTCGCTCGAAGCCGAACTGGGACGTCGCCTGGGGCGGTCGCATCACTACGTCACCGTCGAGAACGACGCGAAGCTCGCGGCTCTTGGTGAACTCTGGCTGGGTCATGAGCTGCAGTTGGGCGACTTCATCTACGTCTTTGGCGAGATCGGTGTCGGTGCCGCTCTGGTCGTGAACGGCGAGCTGCTGCGCTCTGGCAGTGGTCTCGGGGGCGAGCTTGGTCACATCACGGTTGATCCCGATGGGCCACAGTGCACTTGCGGGTCGCGCGGCTGCCTCGAACAGGTGGTCGGCCAGGAAGCCCTTCTCAGAGCCGCGGGGCTGGAAGCGACGGTTGGCACCAGCATCGCGTTGCCGGACGGAGGCGCGTCGGTGATCGTCAAGAGCGCGCGGCGGGGGGACGCAGCGACACTGGCAGCACTGGCGGAGGCAGGCCGCGCGCTCGGGCTCGCCTGCGCCGCGGCCGTAAACCTTTTCGCCCCCAACACGATTGTCCTCGGCGGCATCTATGCGCCGCTCTTTCCGTGGTTGAGCGGTCCGCTCCGCGGAGAACTCGAGAAGCGGGCCTTCCTGACGCGCTACTCCGACGTGGCGGTCGTTCGTTCCGAACTGGGAGCGGCAGCGGCCGTCCGCGGCGCGGCCTCGCTTGCGCTCCGGGCCGTGTGCGCGGATCCCTTTCTGGTCGGCACGCAGGGGCCTGTGGCGCCGGCGCTTGGCCCCTAGGTCCATCTGCCAGAAGGATTTGTTGGCAGTTCATACAGATTAGGCTCGTAACGCCTTGTAACAATGAGCGGTTTGTTATATGGTCAAACAAATGAAGAATCCGGCGGACGGGGCTAACGTTCCACGACGCAGCGCGAGAGCCATCGTGTTCTCGTAGGTGTCCACGGCTCGGTCTTCAGTGGGAGGGCGCTCGAGAGGACTGGTTGAGGAAGTTTGCCTTGAGTGCTCTTGGGGCAACTCCATAGGTAGCTTTGCCCGCGTGCGTGGACACAGGGGAAGGCCCGTTCCAGGGTGAAGGGGGTGAGTCATAGGCAGTCGCACACGAACGTTGGGACGGATTGCGCAAAATCACTTCGATTCACCAATCACAAAAAGGAGAGGGGAATATGTCTAAGAGAAGCTTGTTGTGGATAGCGATGGGTCTTCTGATGGTCGCAGTGCTGGCCCTATCTGCCTGCGGATCAAGTGCCACGACAACCACCACTGTGGCGGCCGGGACCACCACCACGGGCGGGACGGCTTCGCTATCAGTCGGTGTTGTGCTGCCGACCAAGGACGAGCCGCGCTGGATCCAGGACGAGACCCGCTTCAACGATGCGTTCAAGGCAGCCGGGTACAATGTCCAGATCCTTTTCAGCCAGGGCGATTCCGCCGTGGAGAAGAAGAACGTCGAGTCATTGATCTCCTCGGGCGTCAAAGTGATCATCATCTGCCCGCAGGACGCCACGGCCGCGGCAGCCGCTGCCGCTGAAGCCCGCGCAGCCGGCATCAAGGTCGTTTCCTACGACCGACTGATCCTCGACACCGACGCTGTCGACTACTATGTAACCTTCGACAGCATCTCGGTTGGCAAAGCTCAGGCGCAGTATTTGGTCGATAAGGCCACCGGCAAAGGCAACCCGCTCTATCTGTACGCCGGCGCGGCCTCCGACAACAACGCCTTCCTCTTCTTTGAGGGCGCTTGGGACGTGCTGCAGCCCAAGATTGCTGACGGCACCTTCGTGATCAAGAACTCCAGCGAAGCGGTTGGTCTGCAGGCCAAGGCCACCCTCACCCGCGACGAGATGGGCAAGATCATCGGTCAGGTCACCACCGAGTGGAAGTTCGACGTGGCCAAGAACCTGGCTGAGGCCAACCTGACCAAGGCCACCGCCGCCGACAAGGGCAACGTCTTCATACTCGCCCCGAATGACGGCACCGCTCGCTCCATCGCTGATGCGTTCGCCGCCGACAAGGACGTCAAGAGCTACGTCGTCACCGGACAGGACGCTGAGGTCGAATCCATCCAGTACATCATCGACGGAAAGCAGTCCATGACCGTCCTCAAGGACGTCCGCACCCTGGTCAAGGATGCTATCGCTGCTGCGACTGCCTTCCTGACCGGCGGCACCCCTGAGAAGACCGCTACCTACAACAACGGCAAGATCGACGTGCCCGCCAAGCCGTCTGCGGTCGTCACCGTCGACAAGACCAACGTCAAGGCAGCTGTGATCGACTCCGGCTACTACAAGGCCAGCCAGTTCACGGGACTATAGACCCGCACTTTAGTTCTTGACGGGACTGCAGGAATTGTGACAGGCTAATCTGTCAGGTTCCTGCAGTCCTTGTTTTGCCCAAGTGAGACAGGTGAGTCCCATGACGGAAGCCACTCCCGTGGTGGAAATGCGGAGCATCAAGAAGACTTTTGCCGCCGTCCAGGCGCTTCGTGGAGTCGACCTGACTCTGCACCACGGTGAGGTGCTCGGATTGATGGGCGATAACGCGGCCGGCAAGTCGACTCTGATGAAAGTCCTCAGCGGNNGATGGTCTATCAGGACCTGGCTCTTGCCAACAACCTCGACGTAACTGCCAACGTATTCCTCGGGCGCGAAACGGTAAGCGCGCGGATTGGTCCGTTCGGCATCATGGACAGCGAGCGCATGGAGCGA
>PMIZ01000085.1 GCA_003157225.1 Actinomycetota bacterium
TGAACAAAGGAGATGGAATGGGCGGCAAGGACAGCGACAAGCGATTGACAAAACTCGAGAAGACGACCAACGAGCTGGAAGCGAGACTGGCCAAGCTCGAGAAACTCGCGAAGAAGATGAAAGCATCTCGGGCTGAAGTGCCGGAAGCGCCCGATGACGCTCGCTCGGAAATGGCTGCCGCCTCGGAAGCGCCGCTTGTTGGTCGCGCCGATATCTCCCGGGAGGCGGAGACACCGTCGGATTCCTAGGCCGCCTTGCGGTGGCGCCCCAAGCCGCCGGGAAAGGATCGTCCATGAAGAACCTCGACATGTTCCGAGTCGAGCCGGGGACCAAGGTCAAGCTGGATCAGATAGACGCCGGTTACAAGGGGGACTACAAGGACCAGACAGCCGTGCTCGACGAGCTGGCGAGGCTCGGCAAACGACTGACCGAGCTTCAGTACCTCATGTATGCAGAATGCAAGCGCTCGTTTCTGATCGTGCTTCAGGCCGTGGACGGGGGAGGCAAAGACTGCACCGTGAACCACGTCATCGCGTCCATGAACCCGCAAGGCGCCACCGTGCAGTCCTTCAAGGTGCCTTCAGCCGAGGAGTTGGCACACGACTATCTCTGGCGGGTCCACAAGGTCACGCCGGCCAAAGGGCGCGTGGTCGTGTTCAACCGCTCGCACTATGAAGATGTGCTCGTTACGCGCGTGCACGACTTGGTCCCCAAAGAGGTGTGGACCAAACACTTCGACGAGATCAACGCTTTTGAAAGGCTCCTAGCCGACAACGGCACGCGCATCGTCAAGTTCTATCTGCACATCGACAAGAAAGAGCAACTCGCCCGCTTCAAGCAGCGGCTCGACGATCCTGCGAAGCAGTGGAAGATAAGCGAGGCCGACTACAAAGAGCGAGCGTTCTGGGACGATTACCAGCGGGCATACGAGGACGCCATCTCAAAATGCAGCACTGACTACGCGCCGTGGTATGTCATACCCGCGAACCACAAGTGGTTTCGCAACCTGACGATATCGCGCATATTGGTCGAAACCTTCGAGTCCATGGGCATGCAATTCCCGGCGCCCTCCGTGGATATCGAGGAGATCAGGCGCCAATACCACGCCGCCCGGGAAGAGGGCAGGTAGAGCGGCCGCGGCTCTGCCACTCGGCTTGGTGGGCGAGGATGAAACCCAGCCGTGCGACTCACACGTGGAGGCGCGCCACCCGCTCGAGAAGTCTCGCATTTCCCTCGGCAGACAGGCCGAGGCTACCAAGCTCGACACGCAGGTCGGTGAGCGACCGGCAGCCGTAGAGGTAGCCGTTCACTCTGGCCGCGGCCGTTGAATTCAAGAAGTCTGTGAAATCGGGATACATACTTCGGAACTCACGCATCAGCGAGTGGTCGCCCTGCAACATGTACTTCTGGTGGTAATCCTCGGCCAGGTAGAACTCGGCGGCCTCGAATATCTCCGTCTGCAACCTCTGCCCCGTCTGCTTTTCACGCTTTTCCTTCTGCTCACGAGCCTGCCGTGTTTGTTCCGCGTCGTGACAGAAGACCGCGGACATGTATTGGCGCGACCACGACCGCTGGGTCGCCTCGTGGCTCGACCAGAAGATGTCTAAGAGATCAGGGTAGGAGATCATCTGGGGATCGAAGTCCACCTGCACGGTCTCTGTGTGGTCACCAAGATCGTGATACGTGGGGCTCTTCTTCGTCCCTCCGGTGTAGCCGACGCGAGTTCTGATCACTCCGGTTTGACACCCCAACTGGGCCTCGGCGCCCCAGAATCAGCCAAAGGCGAATGAGGCGGTTTGGAATGCCCGAGGTACGGCCAAGTCGATGGAAGGCAATTGGGGACGAGTCGCCTCAGTGGCATGCTTTGGATTCATGGCATCTTCTTTCGGCGTCCCGGGCAACGCATTCGGTGACAAAGTCGGGTACATCACAAATACCCGGCGTTTCAGGCGGACAAACCGCGGGGGCCTGCCGTTCGCCGTTGCAAATGCGCCGGGGGCGAGGAAGAATGTAGCCAGAGCAATAACCATGGCATGGGCTCACGGAAGCCCAAGATATTCTTAGGCAACTGACAAACGCGGGCTACTAGATGCTGATGACGGGCAAGGATTCGCGACGTGGGCACGGAGGTGCCGAATTGAAGAGAACCTCGCTTATCGCTTTCGCTCTCGTGATCGCAGCGGCTTTCGCCGTGGTGCTGGGGGGCCTCGGCATCGCGATGATAGCCTCGGGCTGCGGTGGCTCCGCAACGACCACGACCACCACTTCCACTTCCACCACGTTGAGCACTACCACGACAACCGCCGCACCGCCCTCCACGACCGCGGCCGACATAGCGGGCGCCACCTTTACCGCGCAGCTCTCCGGTGTGAACGAAGTCCCGGCAGTGGACACCGCTGCGCTGGGGACGGTCACGTTCACCGTTGATTCCACGGGCACGAAGATGGCTTACGTCCTGAAGGTGACGGGGCTGAGCAATGTCACCGTGGCCCGGCTCCGCAACGCCGTGGCCGGGGCCACAGGGGACGTCGTCGCAACGCTGTTCCCGGGGCCCAAGAAGAAGGGATCGTTCACCGGGACTCTTGCCACGGGCACTCTGAAGGCGTCGAGCCTAACGGGTCCTCTCAAGGGCAAGACCATCGGTGATCTCGTGGCCTCGATGAAGAACCTGGAGATCTATGTGAACGTGGGGAGCACCGCCCACTC
>PMIZ01000416.1 GCA_003157225.1 Actinomycetota bacterium
CGGATTTCGGGCGCGCTCAAGATCGAAGGGCGCGGCAAGTACGAAATCTCAACCGGCATCCGCTTCTTCGACCATATGCTCGAGCTCATCGCCCGGCACGGCGGGTTCGACCTCGAGCTCCAGGCCGCGGGCGATCTCGACGTCGACCAGCACCACACAGTCGAAGACGTCGGCATCGCCCTGGGCGAAGCCTTCGACCAGGCCCTCGGCGACAGAGGGGGTATCGCGCGGGCGGGCAGCTTCCTGATGCCCATGGACGAGGCTCTGTGCCTGGCTGCGGTGGACTTCGGCGGCCGCGGCGCGGCGGTCGTGGAGACCAAGGTCCGGGCGGCGCTGGTGGGCGATCTGCAAAGCGCCCTGGTGACCGACTTCTTCGAGGGCTTTGCCCGCGGCTCGCGGGCCAACGTCCACGTGCGCGTGCTGTACGGTCGTTCCGGCCACCACAAGATCGAGGCGCTGTTCAAAGCTTTCGCGCGAGCCGCGGCCTTTGCCTGCCGGTGCGACGCCCCGCGCGTGACCGGCGTGCCTTCCACCAAAGGCGCGCTGTGATCGCCGTCGTCGACTACCGGATGGGCAACCTGCGCTCGGTGCAGAAGGCGTTCGAACACGTGGGCGTCGAGGCGAAGGTCGGCTCCGATCCGCGCGGGATGGCGGAGGCTCCCGGCCTGGTGCTTCCCGGGGTGGGAGCGTTCGGCGCCGCCATGAGGGAGCTGCAGGGGAAGGGGCTGGTCGAGCGGCTCATCGAGCGTGTCCAGGCGGGCGTGCCCTTCCTGGGCGTGTGTCTCGGTCTGCAGCTACTGCTTGAGGCGAGTGAAGAGGATCCCGGAGTGTCGGGATTGGGGCTCGTACGGGGCGACGTGCGCGCGTTGCCCACCAGGGTCAAGGTGCCGCACATCGGCTGGAATCAGGTGGAGGTCTGCACCTGTTCGGATCTGTTCGAAGAGATCCCCGAGCATTCGGCCTTCTATTTCAACCACGGCTACGCGGTGGTGCCGCGCTCTCCCGGCGACGTGCTTGCCATGACCGACTACGGCGGCGTGGGCTTCGTTTCGGCTATTGAGGTGGACAACATCGTGGGCGTGCAGTTCCATCCGGAGAAATCGAGCACGATGGGCCTGCGCTTCTACCGGAACTTCGCGCGCCGGGCAGGCTTGGGAGGCTCACGGTGAGGCTGATCCCCGCGATAGATATCCGGGACGGCAAGTGCGTGCGCTTGCGTCGCGGTGATTTCGCCGACGAGACGGTGTTCGGCGACGATCCGGTGGCCATGGCCGAGCGCTGGGTGAGTGAAGGCGCCCTTTTCCTGCATGTGGTCGATCTCGACGGAGCCCGGGAGGGAGCACTCCGAAATTTCGCACTGATCCGGCGCATCGCCGAAGCGGTGCCCGCGGCGGTCGAGACTGGGGGAGGCATCCGAACCGACGCCGACCTCGAGCTGATAGCCGCCAGCCGGGTGGCCAAGGCGGTGCTTGGCACCAGCGCCATTGAGGACCAGGCCTTCCTCGACCGCGCCCTTGCCGTGCTTGGCGCCGAGCGGGTCGTGGTAGCCGTGGACGCGGAGCACGGGTTTGTGAAGACCAGGGGCTGGCGGGAGCGAAGCGACCTGCGGGTTCTGGAATTGGTATGGCAACTCGAGGACCGGGGGGTGCGTGAGGTGCTCTACACCGATATCAGCCGCGACGGCATGATGCAGAGCGTCGATCTCGCCGGCATCCGGGAACTGGCCGAGAACACAAGCGCGGAGATCATAGCGTCGGGTGGCGTCACAACCCTTGACGACCTGCGGGCGCTCCAAGCCCTGGAGCCCCTGGGCGTCACCGGGGTCATTGCGGGCCGGGCTCTCTACGAAGAGCGGTTCTCCGTGGCCGAGGCGCTCGCCGTGCTGGCTGCCCCACTCGGTAGCGCCGAGGAGGTCCGCTGATGCTGCTGAAGCGCATCATCCCGTGTCTCGACGTGGACCGTGGCCGGGTGGTGAAGGGCACCAACTTCGTCGATATCCGGGACGCGGGCGACCCCGTGGAGCTCGCCTCGCGCTACGACGCCGAAGGCGCAGATGAAGTGGTATTCCTGGACATCACCGCCTCACATGAGAAGCGCGACACCATGGTGGAACTGGCGCGGCACTGCGCCGAGGAGCTGTTCATCCCCTTTACCATCGGGGGAGGCATCCGCAGCGAGGAGGACGTTCGGCTGCTCCTAGGCGCCGGAGCCGACAAGGTGTCGCTGAACTCGGCGGCCATAAGTAACCCCGAGCTCATCGCGGCCTGCGCTCGCCGGTTCGGCTCCCAGTGCATTGTCATCGCCATCGACGCCAAACGTTTGGATCGGTTGGGCGCCGGCGCCGGCGGCGAGGCCGCCGAGCTGTTGCGGTGGGAGGCCTATGTCAACGGTGGCCGGACGGCCACGGGTCTCGACGCAGTGGAGTGGGCGGTCAGGGCGGTGGGATTGGGCGCAGGGGAGATTCTGCTTACCTCGATGGACAGGGACGGCACCAAGGACGGCTACGATCTCGAACTCACCCGGGCCGTCTCGTCCGCGGTCAACGTGCCCGTGATCGCCAGCGGCGGCGCCGGAACCCTCGATCATCTGGTGGAAGTCGTCCGTGAGGGCTGCGCCGACGCCGTGCTTGCCGCGTCGATCTTTCACTACGGCGAGTACACCATCCACGACGCCAAGGAGCACATGGCCCTAAACGGCATACCGGTCAGGCTCTGAGCGGCGCCGTCGTCTGTCGCCTCCACGAGCGGCCTGTTGCTCCAACTAGTGGCGGTGGCGTGGCCCTCTCTGCTAGAATCAGGAGTCGATGAGCTTTTTCCGGACACGGGAAGCGCGCGCGGGTTGGAACGGGAGATGGTCATCTCCACTGTTTGTTACCGCCCTTCTCACCATCTTCCTGGTGGCGTACCCACTTGTTTCGCCTGCGTCTGGGGCCACTCTCAGCGAAAAACTCGCCCAGAAGCAAGCGGAGTTGAACGCCGCCTCCAAGCAGTACAACGACTTCCAGGACAAGCTCAACGCGCTTGCGGACAAGCAAAACGCGGCCGAGGTGCGGCTGGCTTCGATCGATGATGGCATCGACGCCGCTCAGAAGCAGATTGCCGCCGCGGAGAAGGATAATGAGCAGGCCCAGGCGCAGTTGGCCCAGAGGCTCGTGGACATCTACAAGGATGGGTTCTCTTCGGCCCCCATGTACCTCGAGGTTCTGTTTGGCGATGCGGACTTTGGCACGATAGTCGACCGCTTCTCACTGCTTGGGAAGATGGCCGACCAGGACCAGAAGCTGTTCCAGCAAGTGGCCGGGTACCTGAAGCAGAGCAAGGAACGAGAAGCCAAACTGGCGGACAAGAAGACCGCCCAAGCCGCGCAGATGCTGGAACTGCAGAATCTGCAGAAGGACACGAGCGACAAGTTCGCCGCTTCGTCTACGGACTACAAGCGCCTCAAGGGCCAAGTGCTCGCGCTGCGAGAGGAAGTCCGCCAGGCTGAGGCTGCGGCTCAGGCGGCTGCTGAAGCAGCCGCCGCTGCGAAAGCCAAGGCCTTGGCGGCAGCTAACGCTGCAAAGAACCACAGCAGCAGTAGCAATAGTAGCAGCAGCGCAAGCAGCTCCAGCAGCCACACCGGCAAAGGCGGCGCAGCGCAGCCGGGCGAGTTCTTGTTCCCGGTGGACGGACCCCACAGCTACGTGGACTCCTTCGGCGCCCCTCGCTCGGGCGGCCGCACCCACAAGGGCACCGACATTCTGGCGGCCTACGGGACCCCGGTGGTGGCGTGTGTCAGTGGGACGATCTCCCGCACCACTCCCACCGACACAGGACTCGGGGGCATCACCATCTGGCTCAACGGCAGCAACGGCAGCAGCTACTACTACGCGCACTTGAGTCGGATAGCCGACGGCATCCGCAAGGGGGCGTCGGTGGGCGCCGGGCAAGTGCTCGGGTATGTGGGGCACACCGGCAACGCGGGCAGCTGCAATCATCTGCACTTCCAGATCATGCCGGGCGGTGTGGCCGTCGATCCGTACACCACGCTGAAGGCCAACGACTAAGGAGCGGGCCGGACGCTCGTAGCGCCCGCTATTCTCTCCGCTCTACACCAGGCCCTGGTCCATCATCGCGTTCGCCACTTTGAGGAACCCCGCAATGTTGGCCCCGTTCACGTAGTTACCGGGCGTTCCGTATGCCGCCGCGGCGTCGACGCAGGCTCTGTGGATGCTCTTCATGATCTGCTGCAGCCGTTCGTCTACCTCTCCTCGCGGCCAACCGAAGCGCATGCTGTTCTGTGACATCTCCAGACCGGAGGTAGCGACGCCGCCGGCGTTGGCCGCTTTCCCCGGCGCGTAGAGGATGCCGGCG
>PMIZ01000075.1:0-1362 GCA_003157225.1 Actinomycetota bacterium
TCGGTGAACAGCAAAGACGTGAGCTGGCGTGTGCACTAGGTGAGCATGCGCCCCGATGTCGCCCTGCACGCCTCCCAAGATGCGCTCCCCAAAAGAGCAGAGAGCCCCGCACGATCGGGGGCTTTGTCCCGCTTTGTCCCAAGGCAGTAGGGGTGAGCGTAGGAGCGGTGGGGCCACGAGCGTGACTGTGAGGGAGGGGGGAGAAGCTCCCACTTCGTGACGGTCGCCCTCGCTTGAGGCTTTGTCTGCGGCTTCCGATAATGAAACTGAAACGACAGCGAAGGTCACAAGTCAAGGGCACCAGTTGATGGACGAGAGTTCTGCATCTCTTCTGCGCTTTGTCGGTCCTCTAGTGGGGCCGCGGTCCTCTCGGGGGCCCTCTCTCTCATCGCTTGGCGCCGGCGCGACACACCTGGACGAAAGTACTTCTCCCTCTTGCTCCTTGCCGTCGGGTTCTGGTGGTTGCTATACGCTCTGGAAGCGGCTCTGCCCGGCATCACGCTGAAGACCGCAGTGGCCAAGGCCGAGTATCTGGGCATCACGTCGGTCCCCGTCTTGTGGCTCTTGTTTGCCGTGCGCTATACCGGACTGGACAGTGCCCTTAGCAGACGCCGGATCGCTCTCCTCTTCGTGGTCCCTGCAACCACCTTCCTTCTTGTCGCCACGAACCAGCTCCACGGCCTTATGTGGAGTTCGGTCAGGCTGGAGAGGTCGGGTTCCTTCCCCGCGCTTGGCATAGGCCACGGACCGTTCTTCTGAGTGTACCTTGCCTATTCATATGCGCTCATCCTGGCCGGGGCGGTGATCCTAGTTCGCTCCGCCCTTCGCTACCCTCGCCACTACCGCGGACAGGCGATTCTCATGATGATAGCGGTCACCGTACCTTGGATCGCCAACCTGCTCTACGCGGCCGGTCTCACCCCCGGTGACAATTTCGATCCCACCCCGTTCGCCTTCGCGGTCACCGGAGGGATCCTTGCTCTTGCCCTATTCCGCTACCGGCTGCTCGACCTCTTCCTTGGCATTGGTCACGAGCCAGAAGCGCGCTCGTCGAAACGATGCGCGACGGGGTGATCGTCCTCGACCCCGAAGGCGAGATCATCGACTTCAACCCAGCCGCATCCCTGATCTTGGGAAACGCCGCTCCAGAGGTCCTCAAGGAGCGCATGGAAGAGATGCTGCGGAAGGCCGGCGTGGACGCAAAGGGCTCCCCGAGTCACTGGAAGTCCATTGCGAGGTCCGAGTGGGAGAGGGAGAGGGCGAGCGGATCCTCGACCTGCTCGCTTCCCCCCTGGGCGAGGCGAGACTAGAAAGACCGGGAAGGCTCGTCGTCTTTCGAGATATCACCGAGAGAAGGCAGGT
>PMIZ01000075.1:1375-2534 GCA_003157225.1 Actinomycetota bacterium
CGAGCTTCTTGAGCGGAGCGTGTCTGATCTCATCGGCGAGTCGAACTTGGCGGACCCGCGAGAGCTGCCCTTTCTTGGCGGGCGAGGTGATAGACAGGAGGTGCGCCTTAGAAGCAAGGACGAGAGGGAGCTGACGCTGGAGGCTAGCGTGCGGGGTGTCTATAGCGACGGGGTATTGTGCGGATACGAATGCATCGCACGAGACGTGACCGAGGCGCGGCAATGGGAGGAGGCCCTTAAGTTCCAGGCTCTGCACGACAGCATAACCAACCTGCCGAACCGTATGCATTTCCACGAACGAGTGGCAGAGCTTGTCGGTTCTCCCCAGCCCGGATTCGAGTCCTTCGCCCTATGTATCCTTGACCTCGACCAGTTCAAGGACGTAAACGACAATCTTGGTCACCTAGCGGGAGACACCCTTCTTGAGCTGGTCGCCCGCCGACTGGGAAGGACCATTCGTGGAGTCGACATCATCGCCCGGTTGGGTGGGGACGAGTTCGCTCTTGTCCTAGCCGTCGATGACATTGAAGATGCCCGTCGGGTCGCCCACCGGGTCCTAGAGGTCTTCAAGAACCCCTTTGATGTCAGCGGCTGCAAGATCGCCCTTACGGCCAGCATGGGCGTCGCGCTTTTTCCGACCCACGGCTCCACCGTCGACAGCCTTCTCCGGTTTGCCGATATCGCCATGTATACGGCCAAGCGCGCCGGTGGAGCGCGCCACGCTATCTACGAGCTGGACGGTGACCACCATTCCCTCGACCGACTCACACTTCAGACTGACCTTCATGCCGCCTTTGACAAGGGGCAGCTCACTCTTCACTACCAGGCGCTCATCGACCTTCGGCGGGGAGGAATAGCCTCGATGGAGGCCCTGGTCAGATGGAACCATCCCCGTCGCGGCCTTATCCTTCCCGGCGAGTTCCTCGATCTCCTGGAGCAGTATGGACTGGCTGATCGTCTGGCCAAGTGGGCGCTCGGGACAGCCCTGGCCCAGTGCGCTGGGTGGAGGGCGCGTGGCCTGGACACCCGGGTCTCCGTTAACCTTTCTGCCCGCAATCTGGACGACCCCGATCTTCCCGAGTTGGTGAGCAGCCTCCTTGCGCAGCACGGGTGCTTGGCCGACTGGCTGACTGTCGAGCTCACCGAGGGAAGCATCATG
>PMIZ01000466.1 GCA_003157225.1 Actinomycetota bacterium
GCGCGGTGGCGGCGCTGGGCCGCCACCGCGCCCCGTCTGGGCAGGGTGGACGCGGGGCTGTGGACGCTCACGCCTCCACCGCTCCTTCCGTTCGGCAACCTGAGGCCGGCCGTCAACCAGGCCAACCAGGGAGTGCTCGCTCACTACATCCGTTGGGCCCTCGACCGCCTCTACTTCGACGAGGACTACATCTTCTGGACCTACCTACCGGCTTCGGTGCGACTGCTCGACAGACTGCGGGGCGCCGCCGCGAGCGGGCGGCGCCAGTCCTTGGTGGTCTATCACTGCGTCGATGAGCACTCCGCCTTCCCGGGCTTCGTCTCTCCCGAGGTGGTCAAGGCCTACGATGACGAACTCACGCGGCGGGCCGACCTGGTGATCACCACTTCCGAGAATCTCCGCCGTTCCCGGGAAGCCCTCAATGCGAATACCTACACGGTGCTGAACGCAGCCGACGTGGAGGTCTTCAACCGTGCCCTCGATCCGGATCTTGCTCTTCCGGCCGACCTTGCCGTTATCCCCGCCCCGCGGCTGGGGGTCGTCGGCATGCACGATTCCCGTCTGGACTTGGACGCCCTCGAAGCCCTCGCGCTGGCCGATCCCTCCTGGCACGTCGTCCTCATCGGCCCGCTCAAGTCCGGCCAGGTAGATGAAGCCAGGCTACGCTCGCATCCCAATATCCACCTGCTCGGCGAGAAGCCACGCGCCGACCTGCCGGGATACCTAAAAGGGATGGCAGTGGCTCTCGTACCCTACAGGGCGAACGATCTGACGCGGAACATCTTTCCGCTCAAGCTTTTCGAGTACCTCGCCGCCGGCGTGCCCGTGGTCGTCGGTGGCCTGCCCGAACTGGAGCGATACGCCGGCACCATCGGCGTGGCCGGCCGACCCGAGGACTATCCCGAGCTGGTGCGGCAAGCGCTCTCGACAGACACACCGGAGCGCCGGGCTGCGCGAGTGGCCCTCGCGGCTCGTAACACCTGGGATCATCGGGTCGACGAGATATCCGGGCTGGTAGAAGGGACTCTCGCCCGGCTCGGTCGCGCCACAGAGGAGTGAGGACCCGCGGATGAAGATACTTCTCCCCACTATGCGCGACCCCGGCCAGATCGGGGGGACCAGCACCCACATCACGATGTTGGCACGGGGTCTCGAGGAGTTGGGCCACGAGGCCCGGGCTCTCTATCTGGGCGCCACCTTGCCCGCGCCGCTGCGCAAGACCGGTCTCATCTGGCCGGCAGGGGCTCTCAACCGGGTGAGGAGCGGCTGGGGCATGATGTACGCGGCCGAGGCCCGAGGTCGGCTCCTGGCGCATGCCACGTCGCGTGAACTCCATCGGGCGGCGGAGGCGGGCAGTCCCTGGGAGGTGCTGAACGCCCAGGAGGTCTACTCCGTCCCCTATCTGCGTGAGGCTGCCGACGAGCGGAACCTGCCTTTGGTGCTCACGCTGCACGGGTATCCGCTCTACGAGTCGGTGTCGGAAGGCTACAGCTCCGGCTCGGAGATGGGCCGACACTACCTGATGAGGGCCGAGATGCGCGCTCTCCGGTTGGCCGATGCCGTGGTCACCGTAGACACCCGTCTCTACCGGCATGTCCTGCGGCTCGTGCCCGAGCGGGCTCAGTTCGTCTACACGCTCATGAACTTCGTCGATACCTCCGCCTTCGCCCCTGCGACCGACCCGGCCGAGGAAGACCGCCTACGGCGAGAGTCGCGGACGCGGTGGAACGTCCCCGAAGGCAAGGTGGTTCTCTTCTGTCCCCGCCGCCTGGTGAAGAAGAACGGCGTGACCTACCCGTCCCTTTCTCTGGCCACGATGAGCCCTGCGGACCGCGACCGTTTCTTGCTGCTTCACGCTGGCGAGGGCGGTGAGCGGGCGGAGATGGAACGTATCGTACGGGAGAACCATTTGGAGGAGAATGTCCGCCTCTTGGGCGGGCAGGGTCCGGACGCCATCCGAGATCTCTACCGCCTGGCCGATATCGTGCTCGTGCCCTCGGTGCACTCGGAGAACGTGGAGGAAGCCACCTCGCTCTCCGCCCTCGAGGCCATGGCCTCCGGGCGCCCGCTGGTCGCGGGCGCCGTCGGCGGGCTGGCTGAGATGGTGGTGGATGGCGAGACCGGCCTGTTGGTGCCGGCCGATGCAAAAGCCCTGGCGGCGGCCATCCTGCGGCTGGCCGCCGCCCCCGAACTAGGCACCCGTCTGGCGGCCGCCGCTCGCGACTATGTGGTGCGCAAGCACTCGCACCTGCGGGCCGCGGCCGCGTACGTGGAGGTCTACGGTCGAGCGGGAGCCGCGGCCGCGCCTGCGGCCGCGGCGGACGCACCCGTCGCCGCCGAGGCCGGCGTTCTCGCCGATTCTCAGCCCGAGTCGCTACCCACGCCTCCCTGGCCGTCAGTCTCGGTGCTGGGCTTCCCGCTCGACCTTGTNNCTCTGGGCCGCGGACCTCACCTACCCGGACGGCGTTGGGGCTGCCTGGGCAGCCCAAAGACAGGGGGGTCGTCAGATCGCGACCTCCGCGAGCGGAAGGGTTGGCGTTCGGCCCGCGGGCGTCCCGGAGAGAGTGGCCGGCATCGACCTGGCAGAACGTGTGGTGGAAGCTGCGTCCAAGCATGACCTTTCCGTGTACCTCCTGGGCGCCGGGGAGGGCGTGGCCGATGAAGCGGCCCGGCAACTGGCCGAGCGGTTTCCCGGGCTTGTCATTGCGGGCACCCATCACGGCTACTTCGCGCCGGCAGAAGAGCGCGGCATAGTCGAAGCCATACGGACGAGCGGGGCGGCCATTCTGCTAACCGGCCTGGGAGCGCCCAAACAGGAGATCTTCCTGTACCGCAACCGCGACGCTCTGGGCGTCCGCGTGGGCCTGGGAGTCGGAGGCAGCCTTGACGTCTGGGCGGGAAGGGTGAACCGCGCTCCGGCTTGGACCCAGCGGGCCAAGATCGAGTGGCTCTACCGGCTGGCGAGCGATCCT
>PMIZ01000134.1 GCA_003157225.1 Actinomycetota bacterium
GCCAACTCGGTCCGCTCGTAGAGAGGGACATTGGTGTCGGTCTCGCGCAGCAGATGCACCACCACCCCTCTCGTTTCGAGTAGCCGCGCCAGCTCCTTCGCTAGGGCCAGATTGAGATCCTTCTCCCGCGATCCGGCCATGACCTCGCCCTTCACGACACCATGGTCGGAGCCGCCGTGAGCCGGATCGATGCTAACGCGCAATCCCAAAAAAGAACGCCGGCCCACGTAGCCGTCCATGCGGTCGGCTATGCTCCCCTCTTCGCCGTCGGGACCGACCTTGTGCAGCCGCAAGAGCCGGTCGAGCGTGGTCTCACCCACGATGCCGTCGACGTTGAGGCCCGCGTTGCGCTGGAATTCAGTCACCGCTACTTCGAGGGCCGGAGAGAAGATGCCGTCGACAGGCCCGCAATCAAAGCCCAGTTCGCTCAGCCGCCGCTGGAGACAGAGAACGTCGTCACCCCGCATGTAGGGCACGCGCATGTAGAGCAGTCGCTCACCAGGCTCGTACCCAGCCTCGACCAGTTCCGTCCAGGTGTTGTCCTCCACCACCCCGTCGGCGAATATCAACCGGCTCTGCTGGAACGCGCGAATGGCATTCTCAGTGTGGGGGCCGAACAGACCATCGGCGCCTTCACTGCCAAGGAAATAGCCGAGGGCAGCCAAGCGCGTCTGGATGTCGACCACCTGTTTGCCAGTATCTCCTCTGCCGACCGGACGCATCTGGCCATTATACCTGTAGCGACATGGCGCCCACGATCATCCCCGCCCTCGTCTGGCTGGCCGCAGCGGCGCTCGCGGGAGGCTACCGCGGCCTCTGGCCGCAGCGGCGAGCGGCGATGTCCTGGGCGACCGCGCTCCACGCGCCCTACCGCGCCTCCCTCACCTGCAGCATCACCTTGAACGCGCCGCCCTGGCCCTGCTGGTCCAGCAACTGCTCGAGCGCCGACGCTTGGCGATCGGACCGCAGCGCCCGCTGGGTTGGCCTGGCGGCAGCCGTCAGCAACTTCTCGAGCTGCCGATCTGCGCCGTCGGCGCGAAGGAGACCAGCGAGCATGGTGTAGAGAACGGTCTCGAAGCCGGCTCTCCGTCCGTGATGGTCGAGCGCCTGGAAATCCACGTCCGCGGTGAGATCCTGCCGGCCCACCCGGACATAGGGATCGGTGACCAATTGATGTTTGAAGTAGCCCCGCAGCGAGCGCCGGTGCAGGGGCCCCGAGGCCGGTTCGGGAATACGGCAGTCGCAGACGGCCGCGGCGGCAGTCGCGAACCATTCCCCGTAGTCCACGGTGAGTACGCACACCGAGCCTCCCCGTGACGCGGCCTGGCGCAGCAGTCGCCCGGCCGCCGGCCGCAGCTCCAGCATGCCGTCACGCGTGACCTGCCGCAGCACCTCCGCGTCGGTTGTTCCGAACAGTTCCCCGAGGTCGCTTTCGGCTTCGCTCGAAAGCGCGTCCCACTCTTCCCGCGCCACGGCCTCCGCCTCCGCGCATTGCAGTCTCACCCAGGCCTCCGCGGGGACGGGGCCACGCACGTCGACCAGATGCACCGGCAAGGCGTCGATGAACTCGTTACCGACGAGGATCACGGCGCCGGCATCCGCCATCGCCTCTTCCGGCGAGCCCGCCCAGCGCACGTCCCAGCCCTCGTCCTTGAACTTGGCCAGACGGCTCAGTTGGCGGTGGCGCAGGGACTCACCCACCTCCACGATCACATAGCTCACACGCTCGCGCAGGTCGGGTCTCGCTCCTGTCCACTGCGCGAGCAGCGCCTTCGCCAGGTCGGCCTCTCCCCCGCCCAGGTCGATCAGCGTCACACGGTCTTCCTCCGGCCCCGAGCACGAGGCCAGCGCGGCGTCGACCAGCTCCTGCAGCAGCCTCCCAACCGCGCCGTCGAAGGCCGGTGAGACCCGGGGAGCAGTGGTGAAGTCCCCGCGGGGCCCGAGAAGCCGTTCCGCCCGACTGTAGTAGCCATCGGTCGGATGCGTGAGGGCAAGTTCCATGAAGCGCGCAAAGGTGACCCGCCCGCCTTCAGCCGCCATCTGCGCGGCGATTCCACGCGGCACGTCGTACGACCCCAGCCGCGCCGGCGTCAGCAGCGGAGATCCCGCCCTTTGCGTCGCAGATAGGCGCTGTAGCCGGCCATCTTGCCGAGGATGCGGGCTCCGCGCAGCGGCGACGGCAGCACGAAGCTCGAATACCGTCCCCCGACGTTGAAAACGGCCTGACTCAGCGGCTTCTGGGAGATGTTGGTGATGGGTTTGCAGTAGCGGTCCATGAGGGACGCGCACTCTTTGATGAAGGCCAGCTCGCGCTCGCTCAGCTCGGGCTCGGGAGCCTCGTCGTCGGCGCAGCCCGCGGCGGTCCGAGCCGGCACGGCCGCGCTCCCGCCGCCCGCGCCCGTTGCTTCCGGGGCGCAACTCGATTTGAGCCCATCCAACTCGACGATCGCCCGGCGGCTCTCGCTCATCGAGCCCACGACCCCCATGACGATGACCGCATCGATGCCGTCGCTCGCCGCCAGGATCTCGACCACGGCCTCCGGCACGCCCGGAGTCACGGTCGCCACCATGTCTATCGGGTTGGAGTGGCTCCAGTAGGGGGGCAGGATCCGATCCAAGCGTTCGATGACCTCCGGGGACAGCTCGGCCAACTCCAGCCCGCACCGCGCGATCTCGTCGGACACAAGAACCCCCCAGCCGCCGCCGAGCGTGGCCACAGCCACCCTCTTGCCCGCCGGCAAGGGCATGTAGGCGAGGGCGAAGGTGAGATCCATGAACTCGTCGGGATCGGTGACCACCATCAGGCCCGACTGGCGAGCTGCGGCCTGAAAGACCGCAGTCGACGAGGTGAGCGCACCGGTATGGGAAGCCGCCGCCTTCTTCCCATACTCACTCATGCCGCCTCTCAATACCACCACCGGCTTGTCAAGTGTCGTCCGCCTGACCACATCGAGCAGGCGGCGGCCGTCATCGAAACCCTCCATGTACGCGACGATGGTGTTCGTCTCCGGGTCGTTGTGCAGGTAGTTGATGAAGTCCACCGCGTCGATCATGGCTTCGTTGCCGACCCCGATGAACTTCCCGACGCCGCACTTGCGCCGTTCGGCGGAGACCAGCAGCTGCAGGCCCAGGTTGCCGGACTGCGACACCATGCTGGCGCCTCCCGGCTCCGGGCGGACGAGCATGAAGCCGGTGCCGTAGAGCTTGTGGTGGGAGGAGATCACGCCCATGCAGTTGGGGCCGACGAGCGCCATGTCGTACTTCTCGGCGAGCGCGATCATCTCGTCCTCCATCGCCCGGCCCTCGGGCCCAACTTCGGAGAATCCGGCGGAGACCACCACCACGGCCGCCACGCCAACGCGTCCGCACTCATCCACCACTCCGTTGACGAGATTCGCCGGCACGGCTATCAGCACCAGTTCGGGGGTCTCCGGCAGCTCGGTAACGCTCCTGTACACCGGAAGGCCCAGAATCGTTCCTCCCTTGGGATTGATCAGATAGATGGGACCCGGAAACTCGCCCAGTCTCAGGTTCGCCACCAGCATCCCGCCCCACTTGGCGGTATCGGCGGAGGCACCGACCACGGCCACGCTGCGGGGGGCCACTAGGCTGCCGAGCCGGGAGATGTCGGCGGGCGGCCGCGTGGAGACTCTGACCGGCTCGCCCACCGCTACCAATGCGTCGACCGCTACCGGGGTGGTGCCGTCGATGAGCAGCGGGTTGACGTCGATCTCCCTGATCTCGGGATGATCGTCCGCCATTTGGCCTACCGCCATGATGATCTTGGCGAGCTCGGCCCGGTCGACGGGCGGGGCTCCGCGGACGGGCCCGAGGAGCACCCTGGCCTCGATCTGATCCATGAGCTCGTAGGCGTCGTCCTCGGAGACGGGTGCGACGGCGAACGCGACGTCGTGCAGCGCCTCGGTGTAAATGCCGCCCAGGCCGAACATCACTACGGGCCCAAACAGAAGGTCTCGCGTCAACCCGACCACGAATTCCCGCTTGCCTGTGACCATGTGCTCCACCAGCACGCCATCGAGGGTGGCTCCCGCCGTCGCCGCCCGCGCCTCCAGCGTTCGGTAGGCTTCGCGCGCCTCGGTCTCGTCCGCCACCCCCAGGATGACCAACCCGGCGTCGGTCTTATGCTGGATGCTTGCGGATGAGCCCTTCATCACCACGGGATAGCCGATCTCGCCCGCCAGCCGGACGGCGGCGTCGGCCGAGACGACGGTGGCTCCCCGTGGGACCGCGATGTCGTAGGCGGCGAAGAACTGCTTGCCCGCGTCCTCGTCAAGAGCAGAGGCGCCGCTTGCAAGCGCCCGTTCAATCAGAGATCGGCCCCGCCGCGGCTCACTCACGCCCATCCCCGCCTTCCGAGTCGGTTGAAGAGGTCGCCTCCCGCTCAGCCCGTTCGGGATTGCGCTTCTCGGGCTCCACCGAGCAGCCGCTTTCGCACGATTCCGGACACTCGAACGCGCACGGCTCGACGTGGATGTGCATTTGCGAATCGGGTAGCCTCTCCTTGATAGCCACGACGATCTCGTCGCCGAGCGTGTGCGCTTCGCCCACCGACATGCGGTCGTCGACGGCGAGGTGGAAGTCGATGAAACGCTTGGAACCGGCCTTGCGCGTGCGCAGCCGATGGAAGCTCCGCACCTGAGGGAAGGTCTTGGTGACGAAGTCGGGGATCCAGTCGACGTCCTCGTGGGGAAGGCTGACGTCCATGAGGTCCCGGCCTGATTCGCGCGTGAGATTCCACGCCGCCCGGATGATCATCAGCGCCACCACGATGGCTACCGTGGGGTCCAGCCAGTGGATGTTCAGGCTCGGACTCACGGCTCCAAGGATCCAGATGACCAGCAATCCGGCCATGACTCCGGCCGAGGTGTAGACGTCGGTGCGCAGATGCCAGGCGTCCGCCTGCAGAGCCACGGAATCGGTCTGCTTGCCTACCTTGAACAAACGTTTCGAGACGAGAGTATTCATGAGTGCCGAGAACAGCATCACGCCGACCCCCCATCCCGGCGTCTCGACCGGCGTAGGATGCAGGAGCTTCCGCACAGCTTCGTACATGATCCAGGCCGCCGCGGCGAAGATGAGCAGCGCCTCGACGGTGCCCGAGATGTTTTCGACCTTGCCGTGACCGTAGGGGTGGCGCTCGTCGGCGGCGTGACCCGAGACTCTGACGGCGATGAGAGCAATGACGGCCGCAACCAGGTCGATCCCGGAATGTATGGCCTCTGAGATCACCGCGACCGACCCTATCGTCACGCCGACGATGATCTTGAAGATGATGAGCAGGCTGTTCGAGCCCACCGACAGTACGGCGGCGCCGGTCTTCTTGTTGGTCACTGACTGCATGTGAACTCCCCAAAGAACGCAAAAAAAGCCCCGCGGGAACCAACACGTCCCGCAGAGCCTAGGTACCTCTCGCTCTACTGCCAGTGAAGCCCGGCTACGCCCGGGTGCGGAGGCTAATCCTCAGCGCGCCCCGGCTGCCTGATCAATCCGGAAGTATAGGGCGCACCGGGTCGGGCCGCAAGATGAGCCACGAGCGAGAAACGACGCAGGCCGGGGGCATCGAACCCCCGGCTTGCCTATGCGTCGACCTTCGGCAACAGGCCTAGAACTCGATCACTCTGGGGGCGCCACCAAAGGAAGCGATCCTGGCAACGGCGTCTTTGAGGTACAACACGTTGGTGTTGCCATCAGTCGCCGAATACATTGTCTGCAAGTTGGGATACGCATCCAACATGCTCTGTTTGGCCTCTACGCGGTCGTCCGCCACCGCGGTCGCCGCCACACGGATCCACTCAGTGCCATTGAAAGCGCAGATCTCGACCTTGGGATTGGCCTCAATCTGCTTGGAGACGTCTTTGACCTTGCCCGTCTGAATGTAGAGCTTGCCGTCATAGATATTGACTGTCCCAAACGGACGGACTCGCGGCTGGTCACCTTCTGCCGTCGCTAGATAGTACGCCGGGCACGCCTTCAAGAAATCATGCACTTCCTGCATCGCTGGTTTCCTCCGCTCCAGTTGAATTGACTTCATATAGTAGCTAGAAACGCTCGGCCGATGAAGACGGGTGTTGGAAGGCACCGCAGTTTGGACAGAAGCGGCCCGCGGGCATCCGGACTCCACAACGTGCGCAGTAGGCTCCGGGCGGGCCTGACTGAAGCTGAGTGGGTCCCGACCAGTAGGGCAAGGGAGCAAGGCGCTGGGAGTAGTTGTGGATCGTCACCCAGTAGATGATCAGAAGAACAAGACGCGCGAGCACAAGAAGCAGCACAACCGAACCAAGTGACAGCCATCCTGAAGAGAGCCCATCCCCTCGCACCAACTCAACTACTGCGATGGTGTACAGGCCAAGCCCCAGAACGTACCCGGACGCCCCAACGGCCGCCATGGCGAGACCCAACGATTGTCCTGGCCTGGACGGCGCAGCGAGACCGCGCGATCGAAACTCGTTGCCGAGGGACCTGCCGAGAGCGATAACGACCAAGAATGCCCACACCTCCTGGAAGAGCGGCACGAGCAGGAGCCAGACCAAGCCAGGGGTCATCGTCCGGTTCGCACAGGAGCACCGCTCGAGAGCGTGCTGCAGCGCAAGAAGGTAGAAGATCGTGACGACTATCCCTCCCGCGTAGAGCGGAAGGAGGCTGAGTTCCCACGGTCCTATCCAGCTGGCCACCCGACGTCCCCCCCTTGGTCATGCCCGCCGGGGCGGGCCCCCACCGGCGCCGCTGGATTGGGCGGCGCACAGAATGGTGGGCCTATCGGATGCGCATGCAGAAAAATGGCCGCCCCTGCTGGATCAGATAGCTTCGGCCAAACTTGGGACTGCGGCGCCCAACAGACGACCTCCAATGCTTTATTGTAAGACAGTATCGAGGCTCAGTCAATGTCACAAGCACCTCGACGAGAGTGAGACCGAGCAACTGATCGCCTCGTACCAGGCGGGAGCTTCCGTCTATGAGCTTGCCGAACAGTTCGGCTGTCACCGCGAGACCGTCAGTAGACGCCTAAGGTCGCGCGGGGTGCAGATGCGCGGCACTGCCCTCGGCAAGAACCAGCTTGATGAGGCTGAACGTCTTCGCGCCACTGGTCTCCCGCTGGCCAAGGTTGCCGAGCAAATCGGAGTTGACGCTACGACTGTGCGGAGACGACTGCGTGCACACCGCGCCGCCCTCCTTTGCGAAAGCGCTGGTTGACACGAGTGGCCTTCGCGAGGCTGGGCTTCCGTCCCCGACAGATCCTGGGATGCGGAAGGCATGAATGTCGGATGTGAAGGCTAGGATGCGACGTACACGTGTTTCAGGCTGATCCTGTGCACATCGTTTAGTCCCGAGAACTTGGCCCCAGACACGATGCATTGCGCTCCTTCGTACTCGGGTGTACCCAGCAGGTCCATAAACGGCTGGACGATGAAATTCTCCCGGTCGCCAATCTTCTCTCCTGCGAAGTCTCCAGGCACGTCGATGATTGACAACCCAGGATAGTGACACCCGATCTTGTTGGTGAGCGTCATCAGTCCGTACTGGTAGGCCATCAGAAAGTACAGCTGATCCGTCCCGCCAAGCGCCGCTTGCCACCGGCGTGATCCGACCCGGACAGTCATAGCATTGGCTGACAGATCGAACCTCACGGGGCTGTGCCTCCATACGTTCGGCCGATGCACGTTTATCGCGTTCAGGTAGTCGTTCATCCCATCCTCTAGCAATGACGCAGCCGCTCCGAAATCGGCTGATCGCTTGGCCTCGTCCACGGCCGCTTGCAGAGGCTCAATCTCGCGCTCCAATGCGACCACCTGGTCTCCGAGGTGGGCGGCAAGTTCAACTGCAGAGGCGATTCTGTTCAGCTGCCGCTGCCGCTCGCTCAACTGCCCCAGCGCCATGTCTAGAGCGCTGACTCCTTCCTGCACGAGAGGCGCGACTATCTCCCGTGAGGGCGCAATAGCTCGCTCAAGCATGCCCAGCTGTTCCTTCAGGGCTATTGCGTCAGACTCGCCACGTTCCGCCTCTTGCGACAGTACTGAAACGAGGTCGTCGGCCTCCTTGAGTTCGGCCGCCAGACGCTCACGCTCGAACCGAATGCGTGTTACACCGAGTTCCTTGCTGACCACATCATCTGTGTCAGCGTGATGGCACAGGAAGCATCCGTTCCCTGGCGCCGCGACCTCTCGTATGGGTCGATCGCAAGCCGGACAGTGCGTCACGCGCAAGTCGCCCAGGATGGTACCGGCTGTCTCAGCCCGGTCGATTCGCGACAGCTCGTCAGCCAAATCAGCCCGATACCGTTTGACCTCACGCAGCCGCTCGACAACGGTCAGCAGCCTCGTGCTTGATTGTTCCAGTTCAGCCACAAGCCTCGCTCGCTCCTCACCAAGCTTCTCAACGTTCTGGCGCTCATCAGCTGGGAGTACGGAGTCGGCGGTCTGGGATATGAGCACCGAGCGTCTACTCCTGATGTCCTCCGCTTCCTGCTCAAGACGGCGCAGGGCGCTGGCAACTGAGGCTGTACTGACGCTCACCGTCAGGTCGTCGCCTCCGAGGATCTCGCGGGACAGCTCATCCAGTGTCTGACTGTACTGTTCGCGCCGCGCTTTCAAGCGCTCTACTTGGAGTATCTTCTGGACGAGTTCGCCGTATTCTTCCGTGAAGACGTGCTCTGCCAGCCCTAGGAATTGCAGAACGCAGGCGAGCTGTTCTGCTTCAGGTTGTTGATCGACGAGACCGCCCCAGAAACGCTGCTGTCGGTAGATGTGACGTAGCAGCATCCGAAAGCTCAACTCCGGCCAAGTCTGGCCCGACATTGGGTTCCCCTTTGGGAAGTTCACCTGGGGAATGTCCAATTGGTCGAGGAGTAACTGCTGGAATTCCTTCGACGACTTCGCCTCGTCATCGACGAAGATCTTGGTCTTCGCTCCCGGCTCTCGCCAACGTCGCTCGATTCGCATTTCCTTTCCGTCAACGAAGACCTGGGCTGCTGCCGCATCGTACTTAGAGCTAAGACCTTCGTCTTCGGTCGATTCCAGCGGCATCTCGCCGGAGTCGCCCAGCAAGTAGTCAAGTGTCTGAAGCCATTTGGTTTTCCCGGTACCGGGCGCTCCGACGAGCAGATTCACGCCAGGGGCAAAGCTAATCGTCTCCCATTGACCGTCTGCTAGTCGTCTTTCGACGGTTTCAACCCTGAGGATCTTGTTAGCCATTAGCGAATCTCCTCACCGAGTGGCAGCCGCCCCACCTCTTCATCGAACAGCTGATAGATCAGGTTCTTCAGGTATGTGCCGGACTTGCCGCCGAAGCCACTCTTTACGTCGCGCATGCGTTCAACGAGACTGCCGAAGGATGCCGTGGAGGCGAGAGCCCGAGCCGTCTCGCGTCCCAGTGGCGTCAAGGCAAGCCGATACGACTTACCCTCGGGGCTAACGCTGATCAAGGCCCTAGATTCCAGATGCGCGAGAACGTGGTAGTAGCGCTTGTCCCAAGGCCCGTAGTGATGCCGAACCATGGCGGACTCAACGACGCCAGCTGCGGAGTTGCGATCCTCCTCCGTAACGGCAACCGTTGGGGTTGCAGCCGCCTTGGCGACAGCAAAGAACTCAGGGTAGCGGGCGAAGAAGTCCAGTTTTGCCATCTTCGTCAGGCCATCGATCTTCCCAGCAGTGCCGCATATCTCAAGCAACAGCAAGAGTCGCGCGGCGTGGAATTCGACAACGTCCTCCGCGAGCAGCGGAAGACTGACTGGACGTGTACCCACCCGGGCTACTGATTCCATCAGACGGCCCTCGCAAACCGATGAAGGCAGCGGTCGGCCATGTCGTACATGCACCCCTGCAAGAAGGCCGGCAGGTCCACTTCACCGGCTCCAAATTCCGCCCCAATCTCATCGAGTCGCTTGAGACACAAGGTATGAAACGCAGGACCGTCCAGGTCTAGCGTCCCGTCCGTCAATCCCGATCTCAGTACGTTCATCTCCGACTTGACGCGCCGCTGAAGGCGCGGACGATCGTCGTCTGACATGTATGAAGATGTGTGCAGGATTGCGGAATAGTCACGCCGCAGATCGCTGGCCAGATCAACGAACTCCTCCAGGTTCGCGTCACGCAACTTCCGACGAAGCTTGCCGCCCGATACTTGCCCGGCACCGTCAGCCAATTCGTTAAGTCGTCGCTCCCACCACTGGCAAATCTCAACACTTGTGATGATCTTTCCGTTGGGGTCCGGCATCCATCTTGCCGCGCCAGCATCTTTCGCCATAACACGCAGCTCGTCGAGCAGCAAGTCCGCAAATTCCAGCAGGACGGGCTGTCCATCTGTGCCGCTCTGGCCGATCAGCTTCAAGCGGTTCGCGTTGCGAACGGCCTCAAGGCTCTCGGCCACAGACCACTGGCAATTGTGCACCCAGTATTCGGTCCCATTCCCTTTAGCCGATACGAGCTCTGGGAACCTGCGATCCAGCTCACTCAGGAGT
>PMIZ01000036.1 GCA_003157225.1 Actinomycetota bacterium
CCCGGATCGTGCAACCGGGAGACTGGCGGATTCGTGCTACCGCGCGGGCGACCCCTCGGCCGCCATGGCCGATAGCACATCGATGGCTGTTTGCGCGATCTTCTCGGCCCCGCCGGGCGCGATCGCCGCGGGGAGGCGATACCCCTTGTAGGAGTGCTCCACCTCGTACCCACCGTCGGTATAGGCGGAGGCGGCCGGGATGTAACCCACGCAGCCGTTAGTGTAGGCGGCGCCGAGAGTGGAGGTGAATGGTGAGGCTTCCTTGATCGCGAGCTGGGCTTCCACGAAAAGTTCCGCGGCCACTCCTACGATGGCCACCTCGTTCAGGCGCACGACCTGGACCCGGACATCCACGCTCCGGGGGCCGAGATCCTGCTCGACCGCGCGGACCAGCATCTCCGCCCACTGCACCTGGTAGCGGGCGGGATTCAGGTCGTCGGGCTCGGCACCCGAAGCCACGAGCGTCTCCAGGGCGGAACGTCGCTCCCCAAGCATGTGGCGGGCCTCTACGGCATTGGGCAAGGGCAGGAGGGGAAGCGTCAAGAGCACCTCGCGCGCCTCGACGCGGTCCGGCGTCTCCGTATCGACGGCCTCCCGTCGGATGAGATGGAACGTCGCCACCGAGGTGATCCAATACTCGCGCTCCACAGTGCGCCGGGTATCGAGGCCCAGGAAGACCTTGGATGCCTCCAACCCCAGCATGGTCCCGGCGCGCTCGGCCTCTCGGGTATCCGGGTGCATGGGACTCCAGGGATTGATGTTCCCCGTCGCCCCCTGGAGGAAGAGGCAGGTGGCCCCCGTCTCCCGTTCGACCGTCTGCCTCGCCGCCCCTGGATAGTCCGGGCTGATGAGCCGGCTGGCCGAACCGATGAAGATCGGATGGCAGGTGTAGTTGAGCAGGGCCGCGATTGGTCGTGTGCCATGATCGTCTACCCGCACCACGCCCACGCGCGGGTCCACCGGGCCGCAGGGGTTGAGACCGAGCACGACGCGACCATCGGCGAGCTTCTCCCGACGATTCACGCCCAAAGCGATCTCCCCGGTCCCGGCGGCGATGCGGGCAGGCCGCATCGCGGCCTGTGCCTGCTTTACGGCAGAGAGGAACAGCGGCGGGAGGGAGCGGAGGTAGGCCTCCTCCTCCGGCCGCAACCGTTCCTGTTCTCCCCNNGTTGCGACTGCCTGGCGGATCTCATCGACCAGCGGCGGGTGCAGATAGATGAGGTCGGCGTCCAGGATCGCAACGGGGCTACCACCCGCCCGAGCCACCAAAGCGGTGACGTACATGTCCATGTGGACCCCGGTGGAGGGTCGGCTCCGCCGTGAATAGCCCATGAGATCGATGCCGACCTGAGGGGTGATGACCGCTCTGCCGGCACCGGCGTGCAGCCTGACGTCCATGTGGCACATCTCCCCGCGCACCGGGCAGGAATCGCCTCGGATCTCAGCGCGGATGCGTCTATTGACGCCCGTATGGGCCCACTTCCGATCCGACGGCCGGGAGCGCCTCAGCCGGCGGGGCGACGGCCTGGGCCGCCTCTAAGCATTGGAGGCCGATCGCCGTGTGCGCCCGCATGATTCGCTCGAGCTCGTCCTCCGGGATGTCCTTTTTGAGGAAATGCTCGGCGAGCTCCACATGTGGTGCGAAGTCCGCCCGGAGATCACCACTGTATAGTTGCCAGGAATATCGGTACCAGGTGTTCTGCATCCGCAGGGTCTGCAGAACTCGGATCAGGGTTTGATTATGCGAGGCGTTGAGATAGCTATCGTGGAAGCGGCGATGGGATTCCCAGTACCGCTCTGGATCATTATTGACGACGGCCTGGCGCATCTGCTCAAGAGACGCACGCATCTCCGCACGCTCCTCCTCCGTCATCCCAGGGTAGGCTTCTCGTGCTGCCTGAGCCTCGAGCACCGCGCGAACTCGGAAGTTCTCCTCGATGTCTCTTCGGGTGATGGCCTTCACGAAGGCGCCGCGTCGCGGCCGGATCTCGACGAACCCCATCTTCTCGATCTCGCGCAATGCCTCGCGAACCGGCGACTTGCTGACCCCGTAGTGCTTCTGGAGCTCGGCCTCGACGAGCTGCTCTCCCCCTTTGAGCACACCGGACATGATGGCCTGAACGATATTGCCCGCGATCGCTTGCGCGATCCCCACGTGGCGGAGCTCCAGGCGCTTCAGCCGCTCACCCAGCATGATCCGTCTCTCCTTGGGGAGATCCTAGACAGCCCAGCCCGAGGCAAGACGCGCGCGGCGCACAGGGCCGAAGNNTTCGACGGTAACGTGTCCCCGGCAAGCCGGCACTCACGATTTGGTGACATGGAAAGATTTCTCTGGACACTTCATCTGGTCCAGCCTACGATCGGTCGACTATCGACTTTACTATAGTCGTTTGTCATACCGAATACCAGTCTTTTCGTTCCTGTCGCCTGTGCCGGGCAAGAGTCACCTCGAGGTCGCTGAAGCGGGAGAGGCTTCGTCGTCACGTGTGGCGCTCGGGAAGGGGGACGTGCATGGCTCGTTAGCATGGGTTTACACAGCGATGGGGAATCTGGGCCAACTTGAGGAAAGGGGGTCATTCATGAATCGCGTGCGAGTCTTCGTCGGGTTGCTGGTGGTCGTCGGCGTTTTCCTCTCCGGTAGCGGGGAGCCAGCACAGGTGCCCAAGATGGGTGGTATCATCAAGGTAGCCACACAGGGTGTCCCGCCTTCCTTGGATACTCCAACCAGTGCTACCACTGCCACCCGGCTAGTTGC
>PMIZ01000129.1 GCA_003157225.1 Actinomycetota bacterium
TTCCGCGGGCAACCTCTCGGAATCCCACGATTCCGGATTCGGATTTTCGCCACACACCGTAATGGGTTATCAAGAATGACAAGTCGCCGGCCCTGGATTGCCGCAGGCGCCGACTCGTCTTACCGCCCGCTCAGGGGGCGGTGATGCCTGTCCGAAAGTCGGCGGACTCCATCGTCACTTCGAGCGGATGACAGCATGCTCACCGCGGCTGGGGGCTTCTCAGAATCGCAGAAAATGAATACTCGGGAAGCACCCCTCCACGTGGCGCCCGCTTGCTGATCCGGACGCGCACCAAGGTATTGGACAACGATCCGGAGAGCATCTTCCGCCGGTGGGATCCGCGATTCCACGCACAGGCCGCTTGACCCACGGATTCTTGACGGTCTCTTCGAAATGGTCTAATGAACTCTTGTCTTGCCCTATACTGAGAGTATTGCTAACTTCAAAGCATTCCAAATGCCCGGTAGGCCCGTCGACCAAGTGCTGGCGAAGAGTTCTTGCCTGTGGTCTTGTCTTCCGAGTGGACTTAGGCGCCCCATAGAGGATGTATAGCGAAGAGTTAGCGCAAGTGGTGATGTTCGTCGACAAGCACGGTTGCTGGAGATTGATCTCCGCGCAGGCGATCGGCTCCCGATGAAAGCTGCCTCTGCGCATCTGGCTGTGACGCCGCATTCTGGCCACTATTTCTCATTCGCAAACTCAACTTGCGTTGATTGTGCCGGTTATAGTGGTGAGCCCAACGTAGCATCGATGTTGATCTCATGAACTACAATGGGTCGGGCATAGTATCTGACATTCAGCGCTGTTCCGTCCATGACGGGCCGGGCCTCCGGACGACAGTATTCCTCAAGGGGTGTCCCCTCGCCTGTCCCTGGTGCCACAACCCCGAGTCACAACGCGCCCTCCCTGACACCGTCTTCGACGAGCAGAACTGCATTCAGTGCGGGGCCTGCCGCACTGCGTGTCCCCGCGGCGCAATTGATTTGGTCTCTCCGCTCCGTCTCGATCGCGAACGATGCGACGGGTGTGGTCTCTGCGCCGCGGCCTGCCCTGCGCTAGCCCTTACGGTATGTGGGCAGCGGATGCCGGTGCACGCGGTCGTTCAGATGATCGAGCGGGATCGCCCCTTTTACGAAACCTCCGGCGGCGGGGTGACCCTCTCGGGCGGGGAGCCGACGTTTCAGCCCGAGTTTGCCGCCGCCCTGTTGGCCGAATGTCGCTCCCGCGGTATCCGGACGGCGATACAAACCGCAGGCTGGTGTTCGTCTGAGGCGCTGGAGTCTCTCCTCCGGCACACGAACCTGGTGTTGTTTGACCTCAAGACCATGAATCCGGAGCAGCACCAGCACGTCCTTGGAAAACCGCTGGCGCCCGTGATCGCGCGCGTCCGCCAAGTCGCCGAATCGGGCCGCCGCCTCCTTGTGCGCGTCCCCGTGGTCCCTGGATTTAATGACGACGGCGCCTCGCTCGACTCCATTCTGAGTTTTGCCGCCGAGGTGACGGACCAGGTGGCCTTTATCGCCTACCATCGACTGGGGGCGGCGAAATACCGTCGTCTCGGCCGGGAAGACCCGATGGGCCAGACGGGCGAGCCCAGACCCGGGGTACTCCGACACGCTGCGGCCCTGGCCGCCGCGAACGGGTTAACCGTCAGAGCGTAAGGATAGAGATGAGAGCTCGAATTGCCCGGATGAAGGAGCGCCTGTTCGCGGCCGACGACCGCACGGTGTTTTGGGAGCGCGTGCTGGCCCTGCGCCGGGTCCACCAGGAACATGGGCATGAGCCGCCGACCCGTCTGTACGCCCTCGCCATGCGCGAGATCACCGCGACCATGTCGGTGGTGATCGAGGAGGATGACCTCATCCTCGGTCAGCCGAAAGAAGTGCTCCTCTCGGCGGAAGAAGAAGCGCGGTTCGCCGAGTATTCCGCCGCTTATTTTCACCCCTCCTGGTTCTATTCCCGCGGGCACATGACCCCGGCCTGGGACATGCTCCTGGAGCGTGGGCTGCTCGCCGTCCAGCATGAGGCGGAGGCGCGCGCCGCCTCGTCGGCACCTGACGGGGCCGCCGCCGCCCAGTGCCGCGAGTTCTGGGAAGCGATCGCCGTGTGCTGCCAGTCCGTCGTCAGCCTTTCCGCGCGGTATGCCGACGCGGCCGCCCGTCTGGCCGCGTCCACGCCCGATCCCGCGCGCCGGGCGGAGCTGGAGCGGATGGCGGCCGCGTGCCGCCGGGTCCCCGGGCTCCCCGCGCGATCCTTCCACGAAGCCGTTCAGTCCATCTGGTTTCTCGACTTCGTCCTGCACGCCGTCTGCGGGGCGCGTGATTACTCGGCGGGTCGCCTCGATCAAATTCTGTTCCCGCTCTACCGGCAGGATCTCGCCAGCGCCGCCCTCACCCGGGAGGATGCCGTCGAACTCTTGCAGAGCATGTTCATCAAGATGAACGCCTTCATCGGCCTCCATGACCATTACGCCACGCCGGTAAAGCGGTCGCTCTGCAAGGACAGCGTGCAGTACCTGG
>PMIZ01000255.1 GCA_003157225.1 Actinomycetota bacterium
GCCTCACTTCCCCTTGGACTTCTTCTTGGTGGGCTTGCTCTTCCCGGTGGTCGGGTTAACGGCCGGTACCTTGGGCTCTTTCTTTTTGGCCACGACGCCTCCTGTTACGCTCTTTCGGTGAGCATATCACCACATCACAGAGCGGATCTGCGGCCGCCATCCCCAGGCCGGTGTCCCCCGCGTCTTTACTTTCCTCACGGCAACGCACTATCGCTTCCATGAGAAGCCAGTCTATGTCAACCACCTCGCCAAGAACATCCCGGCGTTGCCTAAGGAGTCGGAGACCCGATATGTGCCACGTTGGCGGACTTTCAAGTCGAACGTCTCCCGGGCTTCAATGGCCCGCTTCGCAGACGCGCCTACTGTGCGCAACGCACCCGTCACGTCCGCACCGGCCTCGCTAGGTTGTGGACGGCGTCAGCCCGATCAGCGGCCCCAGAATGCCGATCGACTGCTGGATTTGCGTCTGTGCAGTCGACATGGCCTGCTCTATGCTCGCGAGCCCGCTCGCGTCCTTGCTGCGCAAGGCGCTCACGTACTTCGCAGTCGCCGCGAGAAGGTCCTCGTACGCCTTGACAAACTGGTTGTGCGCGGATGACGCTTCCGCGGAGGGCTTGATGACTTTGAGCTGATCGAGGGCCGCCTGGGCTTGACTCACGAAGGCGGCGACGGCGTCGATTTGCTGGGTGGTCGCATTGGCTGGATCGGGGATATCAAAAACGCTGGTGTCCAGCTTCTGGAGAGGTCCCGTGACCCAAGCCGACATCTTGGTCTTGTACTCGTCTGGAGTCGCGGTATCGGCGGCTGTCGCGCCGGCGGTTGTAGCTGGGCCAGTGGTTGTAGCTGGGCCAACGGTTGTGGCAGCACCGGCAGACAGCGAAGTCGTTGAGGAGGCAGCGGTGACACTCGGCGCCGCGGATGTAGTTGTGGGAGCCGCGCCGGAGCCGCAGGCCGCGACGCCCACCAGGGCGATCACGACAACAGCCAAGATTACTACTGGCAAAAACACACGCCGTGCCATCCGCTATTCCCCCTCGCAGTTCTGGTCTTTGCTCCGGTGCGCCGGAGGCCATGCCGGCTCCCCGATTCTTCCCGACATGGTATCAGTCCGAAGAGCTTGGACTCGGCGGCGTTATCAGCTTAGCGATGGAGGCCAGCCATGAGCAACGCTAGCAGCCGCGGGCGTGGGCTCGGGCCAGTCCGACCCTCGCTACCCCGAAGGAGTCCGGGCATCGAGAACCTCCCGTATCTTTCGGGCCAGCTCCCCGGGCACGAACGGCTTCGCTATGTAGTTGACCCCCTCGTCCAACCGCCCGGAGTGAACGATTGCATCCCGCGTATACCCGGACATATAGAGGACGGGCAAGCGAGGCCACAGGGAGCTGGCCGCGCAGGCAAGTTCGTTTCCTTGCAGACGTCCGGGCAGAACTATGTCGGTGAGCAAGAGATCTACCTGAGAGTCAGCTTCTCGTAAGAGGGCCAAGGCATCATCGCCGCTTCCAACGCTGAGCACAACGTAGCCGAGACGTCCAAGGACCCGACTCAAGAGCTCACGAACCGCGGTTTCGTCTTCGACAACTAGGATAGTCTCGCTCCCGGCCACAGAGTCCGGTGGGGGTGCGGCTCTGGATCGACTTCGTGCTGGTTTGTCGACCCGGGGTAGGTAGATCTTGAACATGCTGCCCTTGCCGGGTTCGCTGTACACGAAGATGCTTCCCCCGCTCTGCTTGACGATGCCGTACACGGTAGCCAGCCCCAGCCCCGTGCCCTTGCCTGGTTCCTTGGTGGTGAAGAAGGGTTCGAACGCGCGAGACTGTGTCTCTTCGTCCATGCCCGTCCCGGTGTCTGAGACCACCAGCATCACGTAGGCCCCAGGCTCAATGCCCGGATGCGCCCGACAATACTCGCGGTCAAGTTCGACGTTGCTTGTCTCCAAGGTGAGCGTGCCCCCGGCGGGCATGGCATCTCTGGCGTTGAGCGCCAAGTTCATGAGTACCTGCTCCAACTGATGCCCATCGACTTCCGCAAGGCCCAGATCGGGGCGGGCAAGAGCAATCAGCTCGATGTCCTCCCCCAGGGTGCGCCGCAGCAGCCGTTCCGTACTCTCGAGCACATCATTGAGGGACAGCACTTCGGGCTTAAGAGCTTGACGCCGGGAGAAGGCAAGGATCTGGCGGGTCAGAGCGCTCGCCCGCTCGGCCGCCGTCTTGATCTCCTCCACGTTGCTGCGCAGCGAGCCCGAGCTGCATTCCTCGGAAACCAATATCAGCTCGCTATAGCCCATGACGACCGTCAGGATGTTGTTGAAGTCATGGGCGATGCCACCTGCCAATGTGCCGATGGCTTCCATCTTCTGGGCCTGGATGAGNNGCGATGCCGCCGGCCAGTTGCCCGATCGCCTCCATCTTCTGCGCTTGGCGAAGTTGCTCTTCGCTCTCCCTGAGGGCTTCCTCCGCCTTTGCCCGTTCGGTGATATCGCGACTCGCTCCCCGAACACCGACCACCTCTCCCTCCGAAGACACAATAGGCCACAGGTCCGTTTCGAGAATGTAGGTGGCTTCGTTGGTCAGTCGCACCTCACGGGAAGGCTGGCCCACCACTTTCCCAGAACCAAGCACCTCAAGACATCTGGCTTCCCATCGGCGCCAGGTCTCCTCGGGCAGGCCGAGTTCAGAGATGTGCCTGCCGAGAGCCGCCTCGACCGAACTGCCCGCAAGGATATGCGCCGCCGCGCTATTGACACCGGTCAGATGGAGGGTCCTGTCGTAGCTGAAGATGAGGTCGGAGGTAGTGTCTACGAGTACGCGGTAGCGTTCCTCGCTCTCCCTCAGACACTCTTCCGCAGCCTTGCGCTCGGCTATATCCCGTCCAAAAGCAAAGAGGTACTCGCGGCCGTCCTGCATCACGTAGTTGATCGAAAGCTCGACCGGGTAGAGTTCTCCAGTCTTCGTGCGGTGGAAGGACTGATGGTTGACTGAGCCTGCCGCCTTGAGCGCGCACCATCTTTCAGGCCACGACGCCGCCGAAAGCGAGGGGTCAAGATCCCAGATACACATCTTGAGCAGTTCTTCCCGCTCATAGCCGGAGCGGACGCGAGTGGCCTTGTTGACAAATAGAATCTGGCCGGCCGGACTGGTCCAATGAACAAGATCGGCGGCGTGCTCGATAGAGAACTGGATGAGCTTCTGGAAGTGCTGAGTTTCTCCAGAATCGACAAGGGCCTCTGCGAGACGCTCGGAGGCGCAAGGCTGAGCAACCGAGGCCGGCGCTCCCCGCCTAGCGGTCGCCTTTCTTCCGGCGCGTACTCTGTCCAACATCGTCCCCCACGCAAGTCGACTAGGAATCAGAAACAATTCCCGACCGTGGCTCTACGGTACATAATCGGCAGGGTGAGAGCAAGAGTGAACACGCCCGGCGTTTCTTGGAAATGCAGTCTCTTGAGCTGGCTGGGGCCAAGCGATCCCGGGGCCCGGCGCACCTCGACTGAGACGCATCACCGTTGGGTACTAGCGCGGGTCCCAACGCCGGCGTTGGGACCGCCCAGCTGAGTCGGGGCTCGGAGATAGCCATCCTTGAGGTAGTCTCCCCGCCGCAGTTCCTCCAGCTTGCTCGCGATTCGCGCGGGACTCGCTGGGTCTCAGCTGGTGGTCGCAGCCACAGCGAGCGACGCGATGGACCTCATGACGCTCGCCCCATGTGCCCCTCAGCGCCAGATTGGACCAAAGTCCAATTGTTCCTATGCATTCTGTGCAGGACATTATGTGGCGTAGATTCCGGTGGCGACAGCGAGATGGAACGGGTTCCCGTAGGCCCGAAAGGAGTGGACCATGCTAGCGACGAATCCCACTAGCCGCCTGGAGGCTCAGGCGCAGTACCACTTCTATGCCGTCACGGGTCGTGACGCCGACGGCTACTGGGCTCACTGTCCGGAGCTGCGGGGCTGCCGCGCACGGGGCCACACCTGCGAGGAAGCTCTCGACAATCTACAGAAGGCCGTCGCCCTCGGTGTTGAGGACCGCTTGGTCTGCGGCGAGGATATTCCCAGCGCCGAGACGATCAGCATGATCACGGTCGAAGTGCCCGCACGAGTCCTCCGCTTGGTCGCTGTGTTCGTCAACCGAAAAGTTGACCACCTCGATCATCGAGTAGTTGACCACCCGGATCACGCCTTCGTCTGAGATCTTGTCTTCTCGCTCGGGCGAGATCCCGCACCCGAGGATTCTCGCGGACACTGACACCGCCGAACAACCGAGCGGCTCGAACAGCAGCGTGGCGGGTCGTCGACCGCTGACCGAAGCTGCTATCGAGAGGCAGCGAGAGTGGGGCGAGGGAGATGTGGGTACGCTTCGTCCAGAGAGTCCTTCCTCACAACTATGAAGGGAGTGACCGTGGACATACTCGTGGAAAGAGAAGACGTCTGGGCGGCCAGTGTTGATGACAAGGCTGGGGCATTGGCGGCTAAGTTGTCGGCGCTCACCGACGCCGGCGCTGATCTCGACTTCATTGTCGTTCGTCGCGCCCCGGAGAAGCCCGGTACGGGCGTCGTGTTTGTGACCCCGCTGCGCGGTGACCGGGAAGTGCAGGCGGCGGCGACGGTCGGTTTTCAAGTCACATCTAGCCTGCGCTCGGTCCGCGTGGAGGGCCCGAACGAACCCGGCGTTGCCGCCACCCTGTCGAAGGTCATCGGGGATGCGGGCATTAGCATGAGAGGGTTCTCCGCTGCCGCGCTCGGGACCAGGTTCGTTGTGCACATCGGAGTGGACTCAGCGGAGGATGAGGGGGCGGTTGTCAAGCTGCTCTCGGGACTCTAATCGGCCTCGGTTCAAGTAGCCTCACAGTCAGGACCGCTGTCACGTCGGGCCGGAGCACAGAGGGGCGCCGCCGCCCTTCCCTCTCGACAGAGATCATCAATCGCCGGCGCCTCGCAGAGGCGCAGCGATCCGCTCTACAGGGCTATCCGCTTGGTCACCTGCCAGGTGGCGGTCCCGAAGAATCCCTGGCTGGTCACGCTGATCACCCCCGACATCACAAGGTTCTGACCCTGCCGGCTAGCCGCGCCCGTCATACGGGTAAGCCCTTCGGACGGAGGCCACGCGAACGTCAGTTCGTTTCCGCTGTAGGTGAAGGTGAGCGGATAGCGCTCGTTGTCGGAGCTACCCGCGCCGCCGCCCAGGGACGAAAAGTCGACCGTCATGACCGCCGAGCCCGACGTTGCTCCCGGATCCAGGGTGAAGGTCATCTCCGCGGGGAGCGCTACACCCTTGAGGGAATCGAGGAGGGCCTGCATCTCGGCCCGGTCCTGCGCCTGCGGGTCCTCGATGTTCATCTCGGTGAAGGTCATCGTGCCGCTCCACGGGCCGTCGAGTTCGTTCGCGCTCACCGGCCCTCCGCCGCCAGCAGTGGTCGGCGTGGTGTCGGTGGTCGGCGGGATGCTGGTCATGGTCGTGTCGGTCGAGGGCGGGGTGGTCGTCGTGGTGGTCTCGGTGGAACCACCCAGCGTCGTTCCGTCGGGCCCACCCTCACTGCCGGCCGGCCGGCCGTACGTCTCCCCGGTATGGATGTCGATGACTGTGAAGTTGTTGATGATGATCGTTGTCTGCTGGATGACAATGATGGTGGTGGGATCGAATCCCGGCCATTGGGGCCCGGTGTAGATCGGAGGCTTGCGCGACGGCTTGGGCGGTGTGAGCGGGTTGCCGCATTCGCACCGCGTCCGCGGCACTCCGTACCTGTCGACGAGCACCAGCTGTCCCGCCTGCAGCACCGACTGCCTCGGCGTGGGATGACCGTTCTTGTAGCCGTTGTTGGTGACCCGGATGTCGCGGGTGAGCATCATGGGCGTGAGTTCGGCGAAATATGCCCGCAGCTGGTCCGGCGCCACCTTGTTGCCACCGCTCCAGCGAAAGGTCGGGTCGCTGTTGAGCGCCTCGCAGAAAGCGGCTGCCTTCTTGGGATTCTGCCCCAAGAAGGCGAGCTCGCCTTCCTTGTCCGCGATCACCTTGCTCTTGGATCCTCCGTAGAGCGCCGGAGTGTCCCCCGGGTAGGCTACCAACACGGTCGCCGGTCTAGCGGTGCTCGCCGTGGTCGTGCTCGCCGCCTGCGACGTAGTGGTCGCTGCGGTAGTGGTTGTTGTCACGGGCGGCAGGGTCGCCTGGGGCAGGGTCACCTGCGGATTCAGGATCTTGAGCGTGGTCGACGGCCCGA
>PMIZ01000135.1 GCA_003157225.1 Actinomycetota bacterium
GAGCTTCTTGTCGAAGATCATGTATTTGATGGTCGTGAGGGAGTCGGCGACCGTGGCGAGACCCGTGGCCGTCCCGCCGAAGGAGTTGTACTTCGCGCCGCCGCGGACGCAATCCGTGCCCGACTCCATGCAGCCTTCCATCGAGATGGAGAGCGCCGGATGAGGGCTCACCATCATCGCGATATGCTCCGAGTAGTTGTTCATGGTGACCAACCACCTGAGGAAGTACTCCACCTGGGCCTTCATGGCCGCCTTGACCTCTTCGAACGACTTCATGTCGTAGAGGTAGCCTGTCTTCAGCGCCCCGCTTCTGCCGTTGAGAGGGTTCGTGCCGTTGTTGAGGGCCATGACGAGGATGACGCTGTAGTGGATCGTGGCCTTGCAGTTGGAACCGTTCGGCGCGGGGTAGTCGTTACCAGAACCGACGATCTCTTGGCAGCCGATGAGGCCGTAGTCCCGGGCATCCCTGAGTTCGAAGCCGGCCTCGACCAAGGCCGGGACGATGACTTCGTCGTTCTGGAACAGGGGGAGACCGCCGACGAGCTTGGTCATCTCGATGGCCTGCTCCCACAGATCGTCAGGGGTGTTCTCGTGCATGCGGATGGAGATGGTAGGGTCGTGCAGCATGAGCCTGCCCATCGAATCGAGGATCATGTAGGTCACGGGGTTAGTGGCGTCTTCGCCCGTGTCGGGGACGACACCGCCGATGGTGGTGTGCNNTCATTCAGCAAGGGTGGCGCAGCGCGGTAGAAGCAATTGGACTTGAGGAGGAAGGCGTCGATGACCTCGCGCGCCCCTTCCATGGTGATGCGCCCGGCCTTGAGGTCGGCGGCGAGGAACGGCCAGGTGTATTGGTCGAAACGGCCGAAAGCGAGCGCCGGGTACCTGCAATCCATATATAGGAGGAGCTGGTACATCACGGCGGCCTGGACGGCCTCCCAGAACGTGCGGGCAGGCTTCTCGGCGATCCACATGAGGCTGTCGCCCATGCTTTCGAGCTCGGCCTTGCGCGCCTCGTCCGCGCACCCCAGGGCCTTGTCGTGGCAGGCTTGGGCGTATCGCTTGATCATGACCGTGCCGGCATCGCAGGCCAGGACCGCGGACTTGTAGAACATGTACTTGCCTACATCGCCCCCCATCAGGTTGCCTTGGTGGGCGTCGACCCAGTCCTGGGCCTGGTTGCGGATCGCGGCATAGCCCACATTGATGATCTTCGGATATCCTGCGATCAGATGCCCGCTGGCAAGGTTGCCAATGGGTACTCCGGTGAAGTAGCTGGAGGCTCCGATGGCGCACCACTCGTCGAACCCGTCGGGATACCAGGAGTCCATGTGATCAGAGACGGTCTTGCCCTTCCAGAACTCGCGGATGGAGTAGAGCTTGTCGAGCTCCTCCTGGGTGATGGAGAGCCTCGTCTCCATGTCGTCGCGATGGTACACGCCGTCCTCACCGCGCACCCAGAACTCACCGGAGTCGAACTCGTTGCAGATCCAGTCGGTCCCGTCTTCCGGCCACACGCCGGAGCCCAAGAAGCTCGTCCCAAGGTTGCCCACGATCAGTTCGAAGTCCTCCACGCGGCAGGTCATCTTCGAGCAGACGTCGTACGTGGCCCTCGCTCTCTTGATGGCCGCGGGAACCATCAAGTTCCGCCTGTAGGACTCGGTGATGTTGACCCCTCGCTCGGCATCGACCGCAATGACCCTGTCCCGTATGAGTTCTCTCATCTGAGCTATTCGATCGGTCACAGGTCCTAACTCGTGCATTCCCTGCCCCTTCTTCCTTCAGATCTTCTCCAGCGGCACCAGCCTCGTGCGGACGGTACTCGATGGACCGCTCGCCTGCATTCTGCCCGGGACGCGAGCCTGCTGCTATAGTGAACCGCATTCGTTATATTATCGGGTTTCAGGCCGGCAGATCGTCCGCGCACGAGGTGATGCGTTGAACGAACCTTCCCAAACGCGGCGCGTACGAAAGACCAAGCCCGTGCGGCGACGCGAGATCGCAGAAGCAGCCCTAGGGATCATGGCGAGGCACGGCTATCATGGCACCTCGGTCGCGCGCATCGCGAGGGCCGTGGGCATCTCCAACAGCGCGCTCTATCAGCATTTCCACAACCTTGAAGACGTGCTCGTGGCTGCCACTGAGCTTCTGGGCGAACGGGCGCACGAGTGGATCGTCACCCCAACGGGGTCGAATGCCCTGGAGCGATTGGACAAGATCGCGGAGAGCCACTTGGCGTGGTCGGTTTCCACGCTGGAGTCTTTCGTCCGCCCGCTGTTCGCGTTCGTGGGCGTCACCGAGAAGGCGCGCCGCGAGCCGAGCACGCCTCGCGCGGTACTGCAGTCTTACGAACTACTTCTGCCCATAGTGGAAGAGGGCCAGCGTGAGGGAAGCGTTCGTTCCGACGTCGAAGCCGGGGACCTCGCCTGGGCCATTCTGATGTTCGCCTGGGCGGAGGACATGGCGCTGCTCGCGCGAGTGGACGAAGTGACCAACAAGGGGGTCTCCCGGCGCAATTTCATGCGGTTGCTGGCCGCCTACGCCCCACCGGAGCCCTCGAGCGAGGCCTCCACGCCCTCGGCCTAAGAGGCGGCTAGCGGTCGTTTCGCCTAGGGGCCCTCGGTCCTCCGCCTTCTGGAGGCAGCCATTATAGGTACGCACGAACGCAGCTCCTCCATGACCAGCTCAGAAGCTTTCCCAGGGGAAGCATCCTCACTGTCCTCGGGACTCTTGACGGGCACCGAGGCGGCATGATACTGGTAGAGACCGCAACTGAACCAGATTCGGGAAGACGTGTTCTCCAAGGGGCGGAATGGGCGTATCTGCAGCAACTTTGTTGGAAGAACGACGTGGACGGTTCAACGACGCCCTCCGTCTAGAAGTACCCGACAGGGTCCCACTCGAGATCGCCTTCGGTTATTTCCCGGCTAAGTACTGTGGCATCCGGCACGACGCGTCCTACTACGACTATGATGCGTGGCTCTCGGCGTGTAAGAAGACGGTGCTCGACTTCGGGGCGGACATCTGCAGCGTGCAGCCTTTCTTTCCCGGGAGCATCCTAGAGCTGGTCGATCCTCATATTCTGAGGTGGCCCGGGCAGTGCGGCTCCCTCATCCAGTCCCACCAGATCGTCGACGGCGAATACATGCGTGAGACCGAGTACGCTCACCTGATTCGCAATCCTACCGATTTCGTCCTTACGCGCTACATGCCCCGCATGTCGGGGGCCATGAAGGGCTTCGGCTCCGCCAGCCTTCTTCCTTCGCCCGAAATGGGTCATCGCACCGTCCTCAGCCTCGCCGAGGCTATCGTCGCCCCGGAAGCGGCAGCGTCGCTCGAGGTGCTTCAGAAGATCGGGCGCGAGTGCCAGGCATGGCGCCCCAAACTGGATGCCTTCTCCAAGGAGATCGAGGACTTGGGCTTCCCGCCATTCTTCGTCAGGACTGCTCTGGCCCCGTATGACGTCATCGCCGACAACTTGCGGGGCATGCGGGGAGCGATGATGGACCTGTACAACCATCCCGACGAGCTGCTGGAAGCATGCGATTCGGTGCTGAAGGTCATGCTGGACCATATCGGAATGCCGGTGGAGGGAGGATTCAACGACATCGCCATCCCTCTCCATTTCGGCTCTGAAGGCTTCTGCTCTCTGGAGCAGTTCGAGACCTTCTACTGGCCCACGCTCAGAAGCTTGATCGTCGAGCTGGCCGAACGGGGGTTCACGCCGTTGGTCTTCACTGAAGGCGACTATACCTCGCGTCTTGAGTATCTGCTTGAGATACCGAAGGGCAAGGCCTTCTTGCACTTCGACACCACGGACATGTTCAGGGCCAAAGATGTGCTGGGCGGACACCTCTGCATCAGCGGGAACGTACCCATTTCGTTGCTTGCGACGGGAACGCCTGACGAGGTGCGGGATCACGCCAAGCAGCTCATCGACTACTGCGGGCGCGATGGTGGTTATGTCATGTCCCCGCGGACCCCGGTTGACGACGCGCGTCCGGAGAATCTCAAGGCCTTGATAGACTTCACGATAGAGTATGGCGAGTATGCTTGATCGATCCACACGACGTACTGACCTCCCTGCCAACGCTCTGGAGCACGGAAGATGACGACCTACATAATCCGACGATTGCTAATGGGGGTGCTGGTCCTCTTCCTCGTCTCCCTCATCGTATTCTTCTCCCTGCGGCTGATGCCGGGCGACCCCGTGCTGATATACGTCGCGGGGCAGCAGGGCGGATCGAGCGTCACCCCGGAGATGCTTGTCGAATTGCGCCACGAATACGGGCTGGACAAGTCGATCCCCGTGCAGTACGCGAACTGGGTGAAGGGGATCTTCCATGGGGACTTGGGTAACTCAATCCGGTCGCACGAGCCGGTTGCCAAGTCCATTCGACGGTCAATCCCCATAACTCTGGTTCTGGGCTTTTCGGCCCTGATAATCAGCACGATCCTCGGTGTCTTCCTCGGGCTGGTGGCCGCCATCCGACGAGGTAGCTGGATAGACACGGTGGTGACCCTGTTGTCGTACATCGGTCTCGTC
>PMIZ01000494.1 GCA_003157225.1 Actinomycetota bacterium
TAGAGTTCGACGGCCGCCCGGCTATCCAGGTGGTCCTTCATGACATCACCAAGCGCAGGGCGCTTGAGGAGTCGTTGCGATTGACCCAATTCTCGGTGGACCAGGCCGGCGACCTGGTCTTCTGGATCAGCCGGGAGGGCACGTTGGTGTTCGCGAATGAAGCAACCTACCGGCGACTTGGCTACGCCCGCGAAGAACTGCTGGGCATGAGCATCTACGATATCGATCCTGTCGCTCCTAGGCCGTGGGGCGAACATTGGACGACGTTGAAGGAGCAAGGGACGCTTACCTTCGAGACCATACACCGCACCAAGGACGGCAGGGAGTTCCCGGCGGAGGTGACCGCCAGCTACGTCGAGTATGGCGGCAAGGAACTCGACATGGCGCTCTCGCGCGACATCACCGAGCGCAAGCAGGCCGAGAAGTTGCTCCGGCTCACCCAGTTCTCCCTAGACAGTGCAGCCGACCCGGTGATTTGGACGGATTCCGAGGGCCACTTGATCTACGTCAGCGAGTCGGCCTGCCGGTTCCAAGGCCTCTCGCGGGAGGAGATGCTGGGGATGACCCTGTTCGATCTCGACCCGACCCTCTCTGCCGAACAGTGGTCGGCCAACTGGAGGAGGATGAAGGAACAGGGCTCGCTCACCAGTGAGACAGTGGGCCGCACGAACAACGGCGACCTCATCCCGATCGAGGTCTCGGCCAACTATCTCCAGTTCGACGGGAGAGAGTACAACTGCATTTTCCTTCGGGACATCACCGCGCGCAGGAAGACGGAGGAGGCCTTGCGGCAGGCGGCGAAGCGGACCGAGGCGGCCAATCGTGAACTCGAGTACGCGGTCGAGCGCGCAAACCAGTTGGCCGGGGAAGCTCAGGCGGCCAGTGCCGCCAAGGGTGAGTTCGTAGCCAACATGAGTCACGAGATCCGAACGCCCATCAACGGAGTGATCGGCATGACCAGCCTGCTGCTCGACACGGACTTGAGCCCACTGCAGATCGACTACGCAGAGACCGTGCGGGTGAGTGCCGAGTTGCTGCTTACCATCGTGAACGACATACTCGACTTCTCCAAGATCGAGGCGGGCAAACTGGAGATGGAGGACCTGGTCTTCGATCTTCGGAACACCCTCGAGGAAATGGGCGACCTGCTGGCCATGCGTGCCCACGAAAAGGGCCTGGAGTTCACGACCTTGATCGAGCCCGACGTGCCTTCGCGCCTGTGCGGGGACCCGGGGCGCCTGCGTCAGGTGCTGACCAACCTGGTGGGGAACGCCGTCAAGTTCACCGAGCGGGGCGAAATAGCCGTGGGAGTGTCCGTGGGCTCAGAGGACGACGAGACGGTGACGCTACGCTTTGCCGTGCGCGACACGGGCATCGGCATCCCGGAGGAGAAGCTGGACGGCCTCTTCCAACCCTTCACCCAGGCAGACGCCTCGACCACGAGACGTTTTGGGGGCACCGGTCTGGGGCTTTCGATCTCGAAGAGTCTGGTGGAGCTCTTCCACGGCAAGATCGGGGGAACGAGCATCCCCGGCGAGGGTTCGATCTTCTGGTTTACCGCCCGCTTTGGAAAGCAGGCCGCGGCCGTCGTCGAGGGCGATGGCGGGCCCCAATCGGCCTCCGCGGGCCCTGGTCTTGCGAGCGTCGAGGGCGCCCACGTCTTGGCTGTGGATGACAACGCGACTAACCGCAAGGTGGTCGCGGGCATGCTCGATTCTTGGGGAGCCCGTCACGCAGAGGTAGAAGGAGCCGGCCCGGCGCTCGAGCTCTTGCAGAGTGCGGCGCGCGAGGGAGATCCTTACCGCATCGTCATCTTGGACATGCAGATGCCTGACGTAGGTGGCGAGACGCTCGGAAAGATGATCAGAGAGGACCACGCCCTGGATGGAAGCGCTCTCGTCATGATGACTTCGATGGGCAGCAGGGGAGACGCGGGCCGCTTGGAGAAGGCCGGTTTTGCCGCTTACCTGACGAAACCAGTGAAGCAGTCGCAGCTGCACGACTGCTTGGTAACGGTCCTCAATCGAGGCGCTGGCACCGAGACTTCCGCGGCCGCTCGGATAGTCACCCGGCACAGTCTGACCGACCAGGCCAAGAGGCGCATACGGGTGTTGCTTGCGGAGGACAATCCCATCAATCAGAAGGTAGCCCTCGCCATGTTGGAGAATCTCGGCTATCGCGCGGACGCGGTCGGGAATGGCCTTGAGGCGCTGGCCGCGCTCAGTTCGCGGACATACGATCTCGTTCTGATGGACATTCAGATGCCGGAGATGGATGGTATCGAGGCCACCGGCCAAGTGCGCGCTCCAAAGTCATCCGTCCGCGATCATGGAATCCCGATCGTCGCGCTCACCGCGGCGGCCATGAAGGGCGACCGTGATAAGTGTCTTGCTGCCGGAATGAACGACTACCTCACGAAGCCTCTCCGCCCCGAGGAACTCGGCCAAATGATCGAGCGTTGGACCGCGGGAGCGGCGGGATCGTCGCCGGTGGTGCCTGAGCCGATGGTGTCCCCGCCGCGGCCCGCTTCCGCGGCGCCGCGCGCGCCGGCTCAAGAGAGCCCGGTTCCGGTGTTAGACCGTGGGGCCCTTCTGAGCACCCTTGGAGGTGACAGAGAATTGGCCCAGCAGATCATCATGGAATTCCTCGCTGATGTCCGGCGCCAACTTGGCGTTCTGCGTGAGACCGCCGAGTCGGGCTCGATGGAGCAACTTGCGCGCCAGGCACACGCGCTCAAAGGGGCTTCGGGCACGGTGGGCGCCCTCGCGCTGAGAGTGGAGGCCGAACGACTGGAGGCCGATGCCCGGCAGGCAGGTGAAGAACGGCTCGAAGGCGCCGAGGAGAGAGTCGCCACGCTTGAGGCTGCCTTCGAGCAGGTCGCCGCTTCCTGGGGACGGGATGGATTGGGGGAGGAGTAACTATGAGGGCGCTGGTCGCAGAGGACGATCTCACTTCGCGGCTTGTTATCCAGAACAACATGGCCAAGTGGGGCTACGAGGTCTTGGCCGTTCCCGACGGGGAGCGGGCATGGGAGGAGTTGCAGAAGCCGGATGCGCCGGCTCTCCTGGTCCTCGACTGGGAGATGCCGGGCATGGACGGGATCGATCTATGCCGTAAGGTGCGGGCCGGTGAGAGCGGCCATCCCTCCTACATCATCCTGCTCACGTCGCGTAGCGATACCGAAGACTTGGTGGCGGGCCTCGAGGCCGGCGCCAACGACTACGTGGGCAAACCGTTTGTGGCCGCCGAGCTACGGGCCCGCGTGGACGTCGGACGGCGCTTCGTGGAACTCCATGACCAACTTCGGATCTCGGAACTCGCGCTCGAGCGTCTGGCGCTCACCGACGTCCTGACGCAGGCGATGAACCGAGGAGCGATCATGACGCGCCTGCACGAGGAGTTCGCTCGAAGCGAGCGAGAGGGGTCGACGCTGACTCTCGGAGTCTTGGATATCGATCACTTCAAGCGCGTGAACGACACCCACGGCCACGGAGCCGGCGACCAAGTGCTGCGCGAGGTGGTGCGACGGTTGACGGTCGCACTACGGCCATATGACGGCCTCGGCCGAATCGGGGGGGAAGAATTCCTTGTCATCATCCCCGGGGCAAGCCCAGGCAGTGCGCGAGCGGTCCTGGAGCGGCTGCGGCAAGCTGTTTGTGACGCTCCCATCGACTACTTGGATGGACAGATCAATGTGACCGTCAGCCTGGGTGGCACGACCACCCGTGGTGACGAAACCGAAGACCAGGTGCTGATGCGAGCTGACGACGCCCTTTATCGTGCCAAGGAATGGGGCCGGAACCGAGTGGAGATGGAGAAGACGCAGGGCTAGGAGAGCCGCGGAAGAACGCCAGCTGCGAGCGACGTCATTGCCCACCAGGGCTTAACCAACGAGCGCGTGTGTCTCCTCGGCGTTTGTCGTGCGTCGCCCAGGGGTAATGGATCGGCAATGGTGCATTCCACAAGAGCCGCGCTGCTGAGCAGGGTGGCGAAATGGAGGCCTTGTGAATCTTTCTACCGGACACAGGGCCTTGTGCCCCGCACACGTGACACGCACCCTTCTTTCGATCTCCGCACTCGCCTTCATCCTCTTGCTAGCGCTCACCGGTTTCGCTCTCGCCGGCACCTGGACCGACATCTCGGACGCCGTCTGGCAGGGTGCCTACCAGGTGAACGCCACCGACGCGTTCACCGTGGCCGACGGCTACCCGGACGGCACCTTCCGTCCGGACCAAGCAGTAACGCGCGGGCAATCGGCCAAGATGGTCGCGGACGGACTCAACATCCCCCCGGCCGATCCGGCCACGCCCAGCTTCTCGGACGTGTCTCGCGGCTCCGTCTTCTACCAGTACATCCAGGGCGCCGTCGCCGACGGCCTCATCTCCGGGTACCCGGACGGCACCTTCCACCCCGATGAAAACGTAATCCGCCAGCAGATCGACAGCGTGCTTGGCGTGTGGCTCGCCCAAGAAGAGATCTCTGCCTTGGGAGGCCTCCAGGGGGCGCACGGCTACTACAGCTCTCTCGTCGCCTGGTACACGGCTGAAGGAGAGGGCGTGCTTGCTCCGTTTGCCGACCAGGACCAGGTCGCGCTTGTCCATCGCCCTGCCACCGCGTACCTCGTCATGCGGAGCGTGGTCCTCGGCTTGTCCGGGGGAGGAGACACCTATCTGAATCCCAACGGTGAGCTCACCCGGGCTCAAGCTGTCGCCATGATCCTGCGCACCAAGGCCCAGCAGATCGCTCCCAATCCCGAAACGGGCCTGCTGCTGAACGGGCGCCAACTCACTCCACAGGGCGCACAGGTATCCCTCGGCAACTTCCCCACCGGCGGCGCGGTCACCGCCGACGGACGCTTCCTCTGGACCGTGTCCACCGGCCAGAGCTACAACGACATACGCATCGTGGACACGGCGAGCAAGCAGGTGGTGCAGACTATTGCCCTGGCGGGGGCGTCAGGTGGAATCGCTTTGGATTCGGCTCACCGACTGGCCTACGTCTCGGGAGTGACGTACTCTCGCTGGGAGCCGTCGCGGATGACTCTGCCTGGGGCCGCGGGGAATTGCATCCTGGTCTACAGCTGGGCGGCCGCCGATGGTCAGGCGACCTTTGTCCGGGTGATCCCCGTTCCACCGCCCCCAGGGGCTCACATGGCGCAGGCCTTTCCGCCGGCCAACTACCCTGATTCGTGGCCGCAGAAGCTGGCGATCTCAGCCGATGGCAGCCGTTTGCTGGTGCCGCTCAACCTTGCTGACTTTGCCGCGGTGATCGATCTGAGCAATGCCGACCAGGTGCGGTACGTGCCGATGGGAAGCGGGAGCTACC
>PMIZ01000147.1 GCA_003157225.1 Actinomycetota bacterium
ACCTTGCCGAAGCTCTGCTTCGCGTACACGAGATCGGCTACCGCCCGCACCTTGGCATCGTTCTCGAGAACCCAGTCCAGACCGGTGATCCCGGCGTCCAACAGCCCGTTCTCCACGTAGCGGGCCATTTCTTGCGCGCGGATGAGCACGCACTCGAGCTCCGGATCGTCGACTGCCGGGAAATACGACCGGCTGCTGGTGGTGATGTTGAATCCAGCCCTCCGAAACAGGTCGATCGTGGCCGTCTCTAGGCTGCCCTTGGGGATTCCCAGCTTAAGAATCATCCGCGTCCTCTCCGCACCTTGTATACAGACCTCAGAAGCCGCCGAACCGGCGCCTCCTCGAGCCACCTCGGCTCACTGGCCTGGCGATTATAGCGCCAGGTCCAAGTCCTTGTGCCGCGTCGCTATCAGGGTAGCGAGGTCCTCCACCTGGCGCAGATCCTGCTCGCTGGGAAGCCCCTTGGCCACGACCGGCGTCAGGAACTCGGCCTTTAGCGCCCCGGTGAGCGCCGTCGCGGACTCGACGACGTTCGTGGCCCACCCGTAGGAGACGAGCAGCGATAGGTGCTTGAGCGGCGGTCGCAGAGCGTTCACCAGATACAGTGCAGACACCGCCAGAGGATGAGGATGGGTCAATACGGTCGGCGTAGCTACGACCAGCGTGGCGGCATCGACGAGGCTAGCCGCCAACCGGCCCAGGTCGACCCCGACGAGGTCGAACCGCTCTACCTTGATACCTCGCTCCACCAGCGAGGAGGCGAGATGGTCGGCAAGCACCAACGTGCTTCCATGCATCGTCACGTGCGGCAGCACCACCACGTTCTTCGGCGCGCCGTCCACCCAGCGCCGGTACGCGTCGAAGATGAACTGCGGGCGGGAATAGAGCGGGCCATGGCTCGGCGCCACCAGCCCCGGTTCGAGAGCAGCCACCTTGTCGAGGTTGCGTTGGACGGCGGGCCGGAACGGCATGAGTATCTCCGCGTAGTAGCGCTTGGCCGGGATGTAGACTTCGCCCTCGTCCGCGAAGAGGTCGGAGGTGGCAAGATGCGAACCGAAAAGGTCGCAACTGAAGAGCACCCTGTCCTCCTCAAGGAAGGTGGACATGGTCTCAGGCCAATGGACCCACGGGGTGTGAAGGAAACGCAAGGTCTTGCCCCCCAGATCGAGGGTCTCCTGGTCGTCTACAGCCTGGAGCCGGTCCGCCGGAACGTGAAGGTGCACGGGCAGCAACTCGAGCGCCCGCGGAGAACAGAGCACCTTGGCTTCCGGGTACCGGGCAAGGATCACGGGAAGGGAACCGGAATGGTCCTGCTCGGCATGGTGCGCGACCACGTAGTCCAGCTTGTGCACTCCTTCAAGGGCCTCCAACAGCACCTCTGTCTTGCTGGGATCCACCGTGTCCAGCAAGACCGTCTTGTCGGTGCCCTTGATCAGATACGAGTTGTAGCTCGTGCCCTCAGGGAGAAGGATCAGCGAGTCGAACAGACGGCGGTCCCAGTCGACGGCTCCGACCCAGAAGACGTTGGGACGAATCTCTCTTGGCTTCATTGCCCTCTCTCCCTATCATCCCGCTCTCGCACGAGCTACTCCCGCTCCTGCAAGCCTGGGGCGAGGCCCCTGCCCATCTCCCTGATGGAACCCACGGCGACCTCTACCACCCAAGCCACGGCGGCTACCCAGCATTCTCCCGCGGAGCAGCCGAACGAAAACCTAAGGCGTTGATGTAACGCCCGCCGTGGGCGATTATGGGTGCCTGATATGACGACCTCCCCACCCCCCACACACCTGGCTGAGACGGCCGATCCCCCGCCTCTCAGATACCGCCGCATCATCAAGACGTGGTGGCCGCTGGCCGCGAGTTGGATGCTGATGGGATTCGAAGGTCCGGCGATCAGCGCGGTCGTATCGCGCTTGGCGGACCCTAAGGTCCACCTAGCGGCCTATGGCGGCCTCGTCTTTCCGCTCGCGGTTCTGATCGAAGGGCCGGTGATAATGCTTCTCGCTGCCTCCACCGCGCTCAGTAGGGACTGGCCTTCCTACTTGAAGCTCAGACGGTTCATGATGTGGCTGGGTGCGGGCCTCACTCTGGTGCACATCCTCATGGTGGCAACGCCGCTGTACTACTTCATCGCCCGTGACCTGATCCACGCTCCGTCCGAGGTGATCCAACCGGGACGCGTCGGACTCTTGATAATGATCCCTTGGACCTGGTCCATCGCCTACCGCCGTTTCAACCAGGGCGTTCTCATCCGATACGGACGGTCGCTGCGGGTGGGCATCGGCACCGGCGTGCGCTTCAGCTCCGAGGTCTTGGTACTCACAGTCGGGTACGTCCTCGGGTCGATCGCCGGGATCGTGGTGGCCGCAACAGCGCTCACCGCCGGCGTGGTGGCTGAGATGATCTACGCCCATATCAGCGTTCGCGGCACGGTGCGCACACGCGTGAGAAACGTCACCTCCAAGGGTCTTCCTCTCACGACGCGCGGACTGCTCGAGTTCTATGTCCCGCTCTCACTC
>PMIZ01000172.1 GCA_003157225.1 Actinomycetota bacterium
GGTGGCCTTCGCCAAGGAAACGGTGGGGGTGAAGTAGGAATGGCTGAGAAGCCCTGGGCGGACATGACCGCCGAAGAGAGAAGAGCCTTCCGTATCGAGCGGTGGCGCAACCCCGGGGTCCCCTTCGTTAGTCCCGAGGCGGAGGCGGAGTACAAAGCCAGGATCGACCGTGTGCTCGCGGCCATCAACCTGGAAACACCCGACCGCGTGCCCGTGCGGCTCAACACCGGCTTCTGGCCTGCCAAGAGCGCCGGCATGACTGCCTACGAAGCCATGAGCGAGCCGGCTCGGGCGGCGAAGGCCTGGAAGGATTTCAACATCAAGTTCCAGCCCGACCTGTCTGTCGATCCGGTGCACAACACCGTTCCTGCCTCCATGTTCGAGGCCCTGGACTACAAGCTCTACTCCTGGCCCGGCCACGGGGTAGCGAAAGAGGCGAGCTATCAGTACAACGAGAAGGAGTGGATGGTCCCGGAGGAGTATGACCATCTGATCTCCGACCCGACCGACTACCTCCTCCGTGCCTATCTGCCTCGCACCATCGGGGCCTTCGCCGGTTTCGGAAACCTCTCCTCCCTGTTCGACTACGTCGAACTCCCCTTCGTCTCCGGTAACGTGGGCGCCTGGGGCTCCGACGAGATGGTCGCAGGCCTGGAGCACATCACCGAGGCGGCCAAGTCGGTGAACAATTGGGCGAAGGCCGTCTTCCCAGTGATGGGTGAGGTCATGGCGCTCGGCTTTCCCGGCTACGCTTCCGCCGGGACGAAGGCACCATTCGACATTTTGGGCGACACGCTCCGTGGCACGAAGGGAGTCATCGTCGACATGTTCCGGCGCCCGGACCAAGTCCTGGCTGCCTGCGAACGGCTGGTACAAGTCGCGGTCGATTGGCCTCTCAAACGGCCGGGCATGCTGCCGACGCCGATCGTCTTCATCCCGCTGCACAAAGGCGCCGATGGCTTCATGAGCGACGAGCAGTTCCGGACGTTCTACTGGCCAACCCTTCGGAAGACGCTGCTTGGTCTCATCGAGCAAGGGACCATCCCCTTCCTATTTGCCGAGGGCCGCTACAATAGCCGGCTGGAGGCCATCATGGATCTGCCCAAAGGCAGCACCATCTGGCTCTTCGACCAGTCCGACATGGCACGAGCCAAGGAGACCATCGGCAAGGTGGCCTGCATCGAAGGCAACATGCCGCTGTCGCTCCTGCACGCCGGCACGGCCCAGCAGGTGGCCGAACAGACCCGCAAACTCATTGACAGCGCGGGCCCGGGCGGTGGCTTCATTCTTGACATCGGAGCCGTGGCCGACGATGGCAAAGAGGAGAACCTGGAGATCATGATCAAGACCGCGAAGGAATACGGGGTCTATTGAGTCACCGCGCTTCAGAGCGAGAGTCGGGGCCGGCTCCCGCTGTGATCCTCGCCTGCGAGATGATCGAGGACGAGGTCCGGCTGGCACTCGAGGCGGTCGAGCCCGAGGATCGGCCTCCTGTTGTCTGGGTGGAGAGTGGCCTGCACGACCGCCCCGAGCGCCTGCAGGCCGCCCTCAAGAGAATTGTCGGCCTCTTGGACGAAGGCGCACGCGACGGCAAGGCAATGACGGTGCCCTCGGTGCGTCCGGGCCGTGGTCCCGCCGATCGGCGTCGCGATGAAGTGGTGGTGGAGCCGGTCGAGGAGGTGCTGCTCGCGCTCGGCTTCTGCGGCAATGCGCTGCAGGGCTTGTCGGCACAACACCTGACGTTGGTCTTTCCCCGGGTGGACGATTGCATCTCACTCCTTCTCAACAGCGGTTGTGTTCGCGAGGAGATTCCTAGAGACCCGCGCCACTACTACCTCACCAGAGGCTGGTTCAGCCACGAGAGTTCGCTGAGGCAGGCCTTTGACGACTGGGAGAAACAGTACGGTACCGAGAGGGCGGCTCAACTTCGGCGCAAGCTGTTCACCGGCTACCAGCAAGTGAGTCTCATCGATACCCAAGCCTATGACGTGGACGAGTGCATCGACCAGAGCCGGGGCGTGGCCGAAGATCTCGAGTTGAGGCACGCGGTCGTTCCCGGGTCGGTCCAGTTGCTCGAGCGGCTGTTCAAGCGCGAAAGGGACAGCGAGATCGTTGTGATTCCCCCAGAAGAAGCCATTGGCTTCATCCATCTAGTGACCAATGAGGAGGCCCAATGTTGGAGACCCGAGTAAGCAGCGCGACCCGCGAGGTCATCATCGGAGGGGGTCGTCCCACGATGCTCATCGGGGAGCGCATCAACCCCACCGGCAAGAAGCGGCTCGCTGAAGCCTTGCGCGCCGGTGATCTCTCCGTTGTCCGCGAGGAAGCCATCGCGCAGGTGGCCGCGGGGGCCGACATCCTCGATGTCAACGTCGGGGCCACGGGAGTGGACGAGGTAACCATGCTGCCGCTTGCGGTGCAGGCGGTGGCAGAAGTGGTGGACGTACCGCTCTGCATCGACAGCCGCAAGATCGGCGCGCTGGCTGCCGCGCTCGCCCTCTGCCCGGGACGTCCCATCGTGAACTCGGTCACTGGCGAGGAGTCTTCGCTGAATGAGATCCTACCGTTGGTGAAACAGTACAACGTGCCGGTGATCGGTCTGACGCTCGACGAGAAGGGCATCCCAGCGGAAGCCGGGGCCCGCGTGGAGATTGCACACCGCATCGTGGAGAGGGCCGAGTCCTACGGCATCCCCAGAGAGGACGTCATCATTGACTGCCTGACCCTCTCGCTCGGGGCGAACGTCAAAGCGGGTCTGGCCACGCTCGAGGCCACCCGGCGCGTGAGGGATGAGCTCGGCGTCAATCAGACCCAGGGATGCAGCAACATTTCTCACGGGCTGCCGAACCGCCCTGTCCTCACCGGAGCCTATCTCGGCTTGGCCATCGAAGCCGGCCTCACCTGCCCAACAGTCGACGTGGCCCTGGTGCGCATGGCCATACTGTCCGCGGATCTGGTTCTTGGCCGGGACAACTACGCTATGCGGTTCATCGCCGCGTTCCGAGAGGCTCAGAAGGCGGCCAGTCAGCAATAGTATGGAGAGCTGTGGGGGTCAAGCCGGGCTTGACCCCCACAGCTGACCGTGGGACAGTTGCACCTGTGGGATGGAATAGCTATTCCACCTAGCGGAAGGGAGGATGGGCAGGACGGTTGAGGGGCGCGCGGGAAGAAAGTGGGATTGGGCGCAACTACGGGGGAGGTCCGGTCGGACCTGGGTCCCGGCCAAGAAGGGAGATTGAAAGTGGCTGACAACTCAGAAGAGCGCTTGGAGAACGAAGACACTCCACTTACGAGCAAAGACGTATCACGACGTCAGTTTCTGAAGATCGCCGGGATCACCGGCGTGGCTATCGGGGCGAGTGGCGGCATTGGCGGTCTGCTGGCCGCTTGCGGCGGCAAGGAGGAGACGACAACCACCTCGGCGTCCGGAGCGACGACCACCACGGCAGGCGCCACCACGACGACAGGCGCCGCAACGAGCACCTCGGTGGGCGCCGAGAAGGGAAGTGAGGTCAAGATCGGTTGGGTCACGATGACCACGGGCGTGTTCGCCGGTCTGAGCGAACCCGACGGCTTCCTCCTCCAGCAAGCCAAAGACACCATCGGTGATGGTCTCATCGGCGCTGACGGCAAGCAGCACCCCATCACCTGGGTCGTCAAGGACAGCGCGTCCGACAGCAACCGAGCCGCTGAGGTGACCGGCCAGCTGATCACCAGCGACAAGCCCAACATCGTCATGGCCGGCATGACGCCGACCGTGAACGGGCCGGTGGGCCTGCAGTGCGAGGCGAACGGCGTACCCTGCGTGTGCTATGGCTGCCCGTCTGATGCCTGGTTCTTCGGATCCATGCAAGGCGATCCGAAGGTCGGCTTCA
>PMIZ01000101.1 GCA_003157225.1 Actinomycetota bacterium
ACACGATGACATGCAGGTCCTCCTTGAAGGCCACGGGCATCCTTCCACCCGGGTTGAGCGCTGCTTTCACCTCTTCCAGCCGGTTCTGAGGTATCGCGTCGTTCTTGAAGAACAGGCCGCCTGGCTTGGTGCCGATCCGTTCACGTATTGCCGCTATCTCGCCCTCGCTCAATTCCTCGTAAGGCACCTTTGCGCTCTCGAAGAGGAAGTCCACGAGGCTCCATCTGGAGTATCCACGCCGATGCAGGAGGATGGCGAGTTCAGGGTGGACGATCACTATGTGTTTGCGAAAATGCGCGGCGGGATTGCCGGCGCCCAGCCTATATTGACCTAGGACCTCGCGGTCGGCGGCCACGTCTTTGACGATCTGGTCAAGCACCGACTCGACGTCCCACGGCTCGACAACGCCGCCTCCGTAGACTTTCATGCCGAAACCAGTCATGCCGCCGACCGTCGTCACGGTCACGCAGTCCTCGTTCTCCCCAAAACCCTGGCTCACATGGTAAGCCTCCCAGGGGGATTGATCCTCATTCTCACAGAAGGTGTAAAAGGTGTGCGAGGAGGGGCGGCCAATGAGAGCCATGTCGATTTCGCCGGGTCTCACGTAGCCGATGTTATTGAGGCAAAGTCTCACTGCGCGGCCGATAGTGCTGTTGGCTCTGTAGCCATGGCCTAGCAGACCAACCCCGCAGTTCATTCCCAGCTTCTTGCCGCGACGCCCGCTCACCACTATCGCGAAGGTGAACGAACCCTCGGAGCTCATTGCATGATGAAAGCCTTCACCTTCGCCCAAGCACTCCATGGCAGCGATGATCACGGGAAGATACTCGGGCTTCGCTCCTGCCATCACTGCGTTGATGGCGACCTTGCGGACGGTGATGATGCCCCCGCGATAGGGAAGCCTGCCAAGTACGTCGTCCGGCGAGCGTCGAGTGCCCGTCAGCATCCACTCGACCGCCTCTTCGGTCGCGGGCACCAGAGGTAGTCCGTCGCCCCAGCCCTTGTCCTCGCATATCCGATTGTACTTCTCGAGGCCGGACTCACAACTAGTCGCGGTCACGACTACCGTTTCGGCCCCGCCCTCCGTACGTTCTCTCTCGGCGGGCCCGATTCCCTCAGGCGACGAGGGCACGGTAAGGCCTCTGACGACCTCGCCGACGGTCGCCCGCGCCAGTGCCCTCAGCCCTTCGACTGTCATCCGGTTGGGGAAGTACTCGATCGAAGGCAGACTTACGATGTGCAAGTCGGGCATGCCAGCCACACCCGCCGCCGTGCGGGCGGTGCGAATGGCGTTGTCCGCTACTATCAAAACTCCGGGTCTATTGAGTTCCAGCTCCATCCTCGCTCCGTTGAGCGACGCATTCCACCCTCCCATACCGGAATCACCGACCGCGTAGATGAAAGCATCCAGCTCGGCCCTCGCCTTGGCCACTGCGTCCATGTCTCCCAACGGAACCCACTCGACAGATGCGGTCGGATACGTCTCCGCCAATGCGTCCCGGAGAGCGACGCACAGATTGTCACCGCCCGCCTTGCCGTCCCAGAACAGTCTGATCTTTCTCTCAGCGATATCTCCCAGACGTGGACTAACGGCCACGATCGGTTCGGGCGTGGCAAGCAGACCTTCGGGACTAAGGCAGCGAAATCTGACGTCTTCCTTCATCTCCATCCGTCCACTGAAACGTCTTTGACGTAGTACATCTCCCCGGCCACACAGCCCGGCAACTTCCGCTCCCCTACTGCCACGATCTCGATGTTGACCGGCGTCTCGGAGGGATACTCCGCCTTCTCATCCCCTTGGGGCTTGTAGAGATTCTCTCTGAACCACCGCTTCAGCGACTCCTTCGTCGGGAAGCCCTCGTCAACGAGGGCGCCCAGCACACTGGGAGAGGCGAGCACGGTTGCCCTCAGACCAAGACTGACGCCGCGATAGAAGTTGAACGGCTCGATCTTCAGGATCATCTTCCTCATGGTTTCGTGCTGAGGGCTCGGCTTCATGTGTCCGTCATTGGTCAGTCCGAAGCCCGCAAAGACCGAGACGACGCTTTCTGCCAGCCCATGTCCCTTCTCCACGTGCAAAGGCTCCCACCCTCGGGGCAGCCCTTCCTCGTCTTCCGCAAAACAGAGGTTGCTGTAATTCATGGGATTGCCGAGGCCCCCGAGATAGGTCGTTCCCAGTCCACCGCTGTTACCCAGGTTCTTGGACACGAGCGTCCAGCTTCTTCCAATCACGGCGTTGGCTTCGTTGAAGGGACCAAGCGCTCCCATTCCCGAGTTCATGCCTATTTGCCGACGAATCGGCCCGTTGACGACGGCCATCCGAGTCTGAGACGTCACCGAGGACCACAGGGAGGTCTCTCCGCTGGCGGCCAGAGCGAGGATGACGGGGAAGTAGCGTGGTTTCGCCCCGGCCATCACTGCGTTCACGGCCACCTGTTCTACTGTGTACGTCCATGCCTCCTGGGATGAGCACGGCGCCATCGCACCGACGATCTCATCGGGCTCGTGGCTTGTGCCCTGCAGCATCTCAGCCACTCGCCTTTCCGTCGGTAGGACGATGGGGAGACAGTCGCTCCATCCGCTCTTCAGGAAGCGGGTCTCGAGATTCTCGGATGAATCCGGTTCCAGTAGCCTTGGGACCGGCCTCTGCAGAATTCCGCTCCTCTTCTCCTCGCCAGTCGGTGCTTTCATCAGGCCCTCGACGATCTCGTCAAGGACTGGCCGCCCGCTAACCGGGTCTTCCCCATCGAGCATCAGCCGGCAGTCGGAGACGGATACCCGCATGACACGGTAGGGGATGTAGACGATCCGCAGATAGGGCATGCCTCTCTGGAGGGCCGTCTGCTTCTCCAAGTCGGGGAATATCGCACAGATGAGCGGGACGGCTGGCACTCCCATTTGCTCCAACTTGGCACACCAGCCCACGACTGCGGGCCCGAGGGTATCCATGTGACCCGGGCCCACGATCACGCCGTCTGCTTGTTCCTTGATTTCGGCCCAAAACCAGGGGTCCTCGTCAAAGAAGGACCCGCTCTTACCTCTGACCACCCAATTCGTCAGCGGATATCGCTCAGCGAGGAGAGACTGCGCAGCCTCATAGAAGCTTTCGGTATCGGGAAAATTGACGTCGACGATGCAGATCGTCTTGCCGGTAAGACTCTCGAGTCGAGGTGCCATAGGGACGAGAGTGACCGGGGGAGGAGTACCCCGTGGATTGAGTACAGCGATCTTCTCCCCATTCCTGCGTTCGCTGCCGTCGCCCATGGTAGCGTCAATCTCCCGATTGTTTCGCACAGTTTTCCCGACCGGCCACGGCGGCAGCACCGGTCTGCCTCTCCCCCTGGCCACACTCCCACCTAGGATCGCAAGGGAGCCGCCTTCGGTCAGCCGAAGTACCTTCGAACTCTGGAAGACGGCTCCCTTGCCTACACGCCACTCGCACTAACTACTCAACTGAACCAAGCGACGGTCGACACGGCGCGCTACTTGTCGAGCCACATTTCCCACGACTTGATCCACGCGCTGTAGCCCCTGGTGAAGTAGCCTGCGTCCTTCACATACGAGGCGTGAGCCCAGCCTATTCCTCCGCAACCAACGGGGATGACCGAGGCTTCCTTGACCCACTGGTCAGACACGGCCTGCGCCAGGGAAACCTCCTCTGTCGTCGATGCCAGACTCTTGTCAGCGAGTGCTACCCACTCTGGTGACTTCAGCCAATGCGCGTTGCTGGCGCCGGCAGCCGGGGACATGAAGGTGTACTGGAAGCACCGGTTCCAACTCCCCGAGATAGAGTCCACCGCCTGAATCGCGAGGTTGTTGTGAATGGTGCTCATGTCCTCGTTCTCCTTTGCCGCGTTCATCGATTTCACGAGGCTTGCCTTGATCCCAACGGCCTGCAGCATCTGCTGTACGGCTGCAGCATAGTCATCAGCGACCATGCCCTGTGGGTAGATGAGCGACGTCTTGAAGCCGTCGGGGTACCCTGCCTCGGCGAGGAGCTGTTTGGCCTTTTCTGGATCATACTTCCGCCCGAGGGTGAAATTCGGGTTGAAGATCGTGGAATCCGGTCCGGGGACCTGGTTCTGCTCCTTCCAGAACCCAAAGCTGAAGGCGTCTGCTACCGCTCCGCGATCGATCGCGTAGTCCACCGCCTCACGGACCTTGAGGTCTTTGTAGGGAGAATCGGCGTTGCCCGCGTCAGGCACCAGACAGTTGGTGGAGGTGATGTTGGCCTCAATGATGATGCCCTTGTCCTTGAGGTCCTGGGCTTGCTTGTTGAGGAACTGCTGGCCTATCAGCTCTGCTTCGCCAGCCTGCATCATCGCGCTTTGCGTCATGGGGTCGGCAACAAAGTCTAGTTCCAAGCCATCGAGGTAAGGCCTACCCTTAACCCAGTAGTTAGGGTTCTTCTTTAATACCATCTTGACGTTGTTCTGATAGCTCACGAACTCGAACGGTCCAGTGCCGCAAGGATGGTCTCTTGCGTAGTCCTTTCCATTCTTGTCATAGTTATCTTTCGATATGATCCAGCATCCGTTTTGGAGTTGTGCAAGATTGATGTTGGTCCATGTGGAGAAATCAATTTTGACAGTATAGGGGTCAACGACCTCTATAGACTTCCAGTTTACCACCACACCAGCGGCCATATACTGGTCGAGGTTCCACTTGACCACATCGGCGTTCAGATCGCTGCCATCATGAAACTTGATCCCTTGGTTCAAAACGATTGTCACAGACATCTTGTCTGCGGCAAGCTCGTACGACTTGGCGAGCCAAGGCACCATCTCACCTTTGGCGTTCCCTAGAAAGAGGGGATCCATTGCGAACTGGTCAAACACGAATTGCGGTCCCCAGAGTTCCCAGGGCAGGCCGCAAGCGTTCTGTATCAGAGGCTGCATCAGGATTCTCGCGGTTCCGCCGTATTTTGGCTGTTCAGCCGCTGCAGTGCTCGAAGTGTCCCCAGCCGTGGTCTCAGGGCCCGTCGAAGCCGTGGACGAAACCGTGGATGAAGTCGTAAGCGCGGTCGCTGACGAACTTGTGACCGCGGCCGTTGATGTGGTGTTCCCGCTGGTGCCGCAGCCCGCCGCCACACACGCCGTGAGCAGCACCAACAACAAGACTGCAATTGAGAGTCTCCTCATTTCTCCAGCCTCCTCCTAGTCTCGGTCCTCATTCTCCGTGTCCACCATCACCCTTTGCGATCCGATCGGGCAATCACCGTTTCGGTCAGACGCTCTCCTTCCTCTCGGCTCCATCCACGCACCACCCCGCCTCTGCCTGGGCAGCCTTCAAAGCCCTGGCTACGTCCGCTTTGGTGAACGGGCCCCCGTGGCCGGAAAAGAACGTGGCCGCACTTTTCAGCAAGTACTCGACGCTCAGGAAGATCTGCCGATCTGCGGCAGCCATGTCGTCTGTACAGCAGAAGTACGCGAGACTCGCCGAGTGATCTCTCGGATCTTCCACCACCAGATCTCCCACCAGTGCCTGGCCAGAATCGAGCACCATCGACATGCAGCTATCGGAGTGCCCCGGGGTTTCGACGAGTCGTCCGCCGATTCCCCACGGGCCAAGGTCCACCGTTCCGCTGACGACCAGGTCGGGGGCGATGGGGCAAAGCACGGGTACCGGCTGAAAGCCGGGCGGGGCTTCGGCGAGGATGAACCGGCCTACTTCGCTTCTGGGCCGCACCTCTGGGAACCGCGCCTCCCGCATGCTGCGTTCGGCGTTCTTGTGGCACATGATCGGAGCACCGGTCGCTGTCCTCATCTCGCCCATGTTCACGAAATGATCTACGTGACCATGGGTCACGACCAGCAGGCGAATGTCCTTGGGCTCGACGCCGCTCTCCGCGCAGACCCCCAGAAATGGTTCAACACCGAGCTCGCTGCCGCAGTCCACAGCAACAAAACCGTCATCCTTGACGAAGAACCCGTTGGACATTCCAAGGGTGTATTGGATGACTTCGGCCATAGCTCTCCGCCCCTCCACTAAGTGGGCTTGTAGCACGGCGGCGCCTGGTCGGCAGCGCGCCTTGCCCCTCTGATACACAACAGTATCATCTACTAGCATACTAGACCCCAGGCATCTGCTTGTCAAACAGAACCGCATCTGAGGCAGCAGGGCGTGGTGTCGTCGCTGGTCGGCGCGAGCGGCGCGATGGCCATTTCGGCCGCTGGTATCGCCCGTAATCCTTGGTGAACTCGATCATCGTCTTCAGGTTCTCCGGCTTCACTTCGTCGGTGGAGCTCCTGGGCCCCAGAATGAAGCCGCCGTCCCTGCCCACCGCGTCGATCAGCTTCTTGCAGTAGTCCTTCACCTCTTCAGCCGTTCCCATCTGAAGAAGCGTCGACGGCACGTTGCCTTCGATGCAGAAATGGCCTCCGAGGATTTCCTTCGCCCTGAAGATGTCAGTCTTGTCGAGACGCACCAGTATTTTTCCTTTGGGAAAGTCGAGAAGGAATTCCAGCCGCGAATCGAAGTTGCCCTCAAAGAAGATGCAAGGAGTCGCTCCTCGCTCGATGAGGGTCATGACGAGCTTCTTGAAGGTGGGCCAGTAGAAGGTCTCGAATTGCTTGGTCGACATGAAGTTGTCGGAGCCCCGCGTGTTCGTCATGAACATCCGGAGATTGCCGCTCTCGTTGGGAGGGGGAAGCGGCCTCTCCAGGGATTTCTCAAGCAAGAAGTCACAGGTCTCGAGCAGCTTGTCGGGTTGGCGGTACATGTCAAGCATTGTGCCCTTCATGCCGCGCAAGCTATGAGACACCACGTCAAACGGGGGCAGGATGGCACC
>PMIZ01000440.1 GCA_003157225.1 Actinomycetota bacterium
GTGGTGATGTTCGGAAGCACCCGGATTCCGGCACCGGAGAAAGCGGCCGCCCTGGTCGAGGAGGCGGCACGCATGGCCCGAGAGCACCCGGACGACCCGCTTGCCGCGCAGCGGGAGCGCGCCGTCCGTTCTCTAGCCGCCAAGGCCCGATACTACAACGAGGCCAGACGCTTGGCGCGGATGATATCCGCTGGGCCTCAGTGCGACGAACCCGGTTTCGAGCTGTGCANNGGAATCATGGAGGCCGCCAACCGCGGGGCCAGTGATGCTGGTGCCAGGTCCATCGGGCTGAACATCCGTCTGCCCCATGAACAGTACCCGAATCCGTACATCACACCCGACCTCTGCTTCTGCTTCCACTACTTCGCGCTGCGCAAGATGCACTTCTCGCTGCGGGCGGTCGCCGTGGCGGTCTTCCCCGGTGGCTTCGGCACGCTGGACGAGTTTTTCGAGGTCCTGACCCTCATCCAGACTCGCAAGGTCGAGCGTATGCCGGTCGTGCTCTTCGGGCAGGAGTACTGGGAGCGGATAGTCGATTTCCCGGCGCTCGTAGAGGAGGGCGTCATCAACCCGGCCGACCTCGAGATCTTCTCCTACGTGGAGACGGCCGAGGAGGCCTGGGTGAAGCTCGAGCCGGTTCTCAAAGCCGCCGCCCGGCACCGGTAGTCTGCCGGGTCAAAGAGCTCGCTCTGAGGATCGTCTCCGGCCGGGCCGGGCGGAGCGGCGGTCTCCTTATGCTATGCTGGTTTGTAGCAAAATGAACATGCTCGACGATCCCCGCAGCCCCCGTCTCCCGGTCCTTGTGAGCTTCCGGGCGGGCTTACGATGAATACCACGGCACTCGAGGTCGTCGGCGTCGTCTTTCTCTTGATCGTGAACGCTTTCTTCGTGGTAGCTGAGTTCGCTATCGTGAAGGTCCGGAACACCCGCATCGCCGAACTGGCCGCCGAAGGCAAGCGCAGGGCGCGAATCGCCAACAGCATCGTCAACCATCTGGACGCCTACCTATCGGCTACCCAGTTGGGCGTCACGGTGGCCAGCCTGGGCCTGGGCTGGCTTGGCGCCTCGGTGTTCACTCGCATCTTCGCCACCGCGATCAATCGCACCGGCGCGGCGGTGGTCGCCTTCGTGTTCGTCACCTTCGTCACCATCATCTTCGGCGAGCTGGTACCCAAGAACATCGCCCTCCGCAAGGCCGAGCAGGCGACCATGGCCGTATCGCTGCCGCTTCGCTGGTTCTACTTGGTCACCCGGCCGCTCACCTGGCTCATGTACATCGCCGCCGCGGGCATCCTCAGGCTGTTCAAGGTCACCCCGGCTTCGGAGCGCGAGCTGGCCCACTCTGAGGAGGAGTTGCGGATGATCCTAGACGCCAGCCAGGAGGTAGGGCACATCGACGAGGTCGAGCAGACGCTTATGCGCCGGGCGTTGACCTTCGGCGACCAGACGGTGACCGAGATCATGGTGCCGCGCACCGAGCTGGCCGCGTTGCCGACTTCGTTCACGGTGGCCGAAGCCATCGAAGAGATCGCCGAGACCAACCACACCCGGTATCCCGCCTACGAAGAAGACGTGGACAACATCGTCGGGTACATACACGTCAAGGACCTCTACCAGGCCCCGCGCGACAGCACATTGCGCCGGCTGCTGCGCCCCGTGGGCTTCATCGCCGAGACCTCCAACATCGAAGTGGCCTTGCAGCGCTTCCAGAGCACCCGCAACCCGCTCATCATCGTGGTGGACGAGCATGGGGGCACCGCGGGCATCGTGACCATTCAGGACGTCGTCGAGGAACTCATAGGAGAGGTGCAGGACGAGTTCGACTCGGAGGCTCCGCCGGTGCAGGCCTTGGACGATGGCAGTTTCTCGGTCGACGGCGCCGCCAGGGTCGATGACCTCGAGGATAGCCTCGGCCTGTTGCTGCCCGAGGAGGGTTTCCCCACTCTCGGCGGCCGGGTGTTTGAACAACTGCAGCGCCGTCCTCGGGTGGGTGACGAAGCCGTGATAGGGAACTTCCACGCCCGCGTGCTCGAGGTAGACGGGATGCGCATCTGCCGCGTCCGCCTTACGCGCCTCAATCTCGGCGCCGCGGAAGAGGGTGAGCTGGAGGAAGCGGAGAGCGTGGAGCGCCCGGACGAAGAGCGAGAGAGTTGATGGACCCCATCGAGACCCAGATGCCCGTCGATTCTGACGCCCTGAGAGCGAATATCTCGCGGACCACCCAAGAGGTGGTCATACCCGAGCGATACATGCCGCTGATGAGAGCCGTGGAGGGATACCACGGGGTCAAGGCTCCTCTCTTCGAGACCCTCTCCGAGTACTTCCATCTCTACCGCAACGTCGACCTGTTGGTCGACGGCTTTCAGACCATTCTTCTCCGCAACTGGACATACTTCGAGCGCTCCGACAACCGCGCAGAGTCCTTCGGGCTCCTTTCCGAACTCGTGCTCGATCTGCTCGACTCGTCGCTCTCGTCGCAGCAGGCTTCGCTGCTGCTGCGGCAGCTGCTCACCTGGTGTTCGTCCGCGCTGGCAGGGCCTCACTCTGACGCCTACGACGAGCCACTGCAGAACGTGGTGGGATGTCTCTCCCGGTTCGTCCCCCGTCAGCCGCTGGCCTGCCTGGAGCGCGACACTCTCCTGCAGGGCCTGGTGAAGCTCACAGCCAAGCGACCCGCCTTGGAGCCCGTCTTCACCGATCTCTATCGCTGCCTTCTACTCCTGGGGTACCGGAGAGTGGCCCAGCGACTGCCATTGCCCGAGTGGGCCGGGTCGGCCGACGCCGAGCTGACCGACCCCGCTGCGGTGGCTGAGAACCTTTCGGGTCTGGGTTCCGACAGGCTGCAGGCGCTGATAGCCAAGGCCCAGAGCGCTTCGACCGGCGAGCTGTTGTCGCCCGAGCTCCCCTCCTTCTCCGCGCTCCTTGACCAAGCCATCGACCAGGTCTTCAAGATCGAGAACCTCGAGGACCGGTTCGCCGTCTGCATCTACTTTCTGAAAGACGACACCCTGGGCTACAGGCAGAACGAGGTGATGGTCGACCTGCTCGCCGTGATCCGGCAGCTGATGAAGCCGGACAAGAACATGGACGTCGACCGCATCCTCAGCCGTCTGACCCGCTTCTTCCGGGCCCGCGACAACCAGTTTCTGCTCATGCGCTTTCTCTGCTACGAGGCCATCGGCGTGGCCATCGGCGAGGCGGGCAACGTAGCCGCCGCCGACCACCTCATCGAAGACGTACTTTCGTGGAGGTTCCAGTACCCGGAGATCCAGGGCGCCACCGACGACTGGGAGACGGTGGTGAATCCATACCACCTGCCAAAGATCCGTTGTTGGATGCACATCATCGAGTCCAACCCGGCCCTCTATGAGCGGTTGGCGGCCGCCCTCAACGTGCAATTGCGGCTGGGTGGCGTCTACATCGCCGATACCGACCTCTTCCAGCGAGACGTTACCCGCTTCTTGGACGCCGACATCAAACCCATCTACTTCGTAGCAAAACAGCTGCTGCGGTCGTTCCCCGTCTATTTCAACGATGTGGGCGCCGAAGGTGAGCTGCGCTCGGTCTCTACGGAGATCGATGAGATCTGCGGCCGCCGCGACACCCTGATGCACTTCCTGCGCAAGCAGTCCCACGCTGAGTCCTCCAACAGGCTCGTCGCTTTCTCCTTCGCGGTGCTCACCTACTGGATGACGCTCGACCCTGCCGGCCTCCAGCCGTACCTGTCGGCCAACACGATGGCGGCAGTGAAGAGGGAGAGGGACTGGGCCAGCGAGCCTCACCAAGTGCTTCTGGCTCTCTGGGCGCTATCGTCCGACAAGGAGAGGGCCGGCGAAGCCGGACTCGAGACTCCATCGGCCACCGACACTGAGGCCTTCATCGGCCGCCTCGCGAAGATGACGCCGGTCCAACTCGAGGCGCTCCTGGCCCAGTTGCCTCGCGAAACTGAGAAGGATCAGCCGCGCTGTAACCGGCGACTGGCGTTGATGGTGCGTACGCATCAACTGCTGGCGCAGAAGTACTCGCTTTCTGCCGATGGGGTGGGAAGCGCCGTCGCGGGGCAGGTGAGACTCCAGACCCGCACCCGCCAGCGCTTCGGGAGGTTACTCGCGGCCTGGCAGAAGAAGCCCGGCGCCATAGCCAGAGAGCGCCTGCTTGACGCTGCGCTCGGCGCGCTCGAGGAGCTTCAGGCCATCGTTCTCAGCCCGGGTCCGTCCGTCGCCGTCGAGAACATCTACCAGAAGCGCCACATCGCGGCCGGCATCCCCTCCATGTACGGCACGTATTCGGAGCCCAAGTTCGACGCCCTTGGACTGTCGTTCCGGGTGGAGAATCTCGTCGCCCGTTTGCTCGACGACCTGGTGGAGGAGAGCGCCGACTCGTACGTGACCCGCGACTCGCTCCGGCATATGGCCGCCTCCATACACCTGTTCGAACGCGCCCTCTCCGTCGACGGCGTCGACTCACGAAGCCTGGCTGCCAACCTCCGCCTGCTGGAGTCCGGCTTCGGCAGCCACAACTTCACCTTCCACCAGTATCGCAACGTGTTCCAGTTCATCGTGGGCTCGGTCACCGAGCTCAGCCGAACGTCGATCCTCAGCCACGATCAGGTGTTGCATACGGTGCTAGAGCACGATCCCAGGCAGTGCGAGGCGCGCTGCATGTCTCTTGATGCCGTCGCCGAGATGGTTCTGCGCGAAGTACTGGTGTCGGCCCTCGGGATGCAGGCCCTCGACCGCTACGTCTCGGCCCTGCTTAGGCAGATCTCCACTCTCACCGGGCAGCTCAGCAACCATGCGCTCACCCGCATGATGAACTACGATCCCGAACGGCTGGTCTCACCCATCCACCAGGCGCGCCCGGGAGTGGACGACCAGATGACCCTGGGATTCAAGGGCTTGGGGTTGAAGCAGATGGCCTCCTACGGCCACCAGGTGCCTCAGGGGTTCATCCTTTCCACCGAGCTGTTCAGCGCACTGCCGGCCATGGCATACCGGCCCCTGAACGACGACATGCTCGAACGCATCCGCACCAGCATAGTCCGCCTCCAGAAGCAGACCGGGCTCTACCTGGGCGATCCCAAGCGGCTGCTCACGCTGTCGGTACGTTCCGGCGCCGCCATCTCCATGCCGGGCCTCATGGCCACGTTCATGGATGTAGGGCTCAACGACAGCTTGGCCCAGGCGCTGTCGCAGAAGCCCCGTTTCGAGTGGGCAGCCTGGGACTCCTATCGCCGCTTTCTGCAGTCATGGGCCATGGCTTCGGGCATCGAGCGCGACTTCTTCGACGGCATCATGACCGAGTTCAAGACCCGCTACGACATCCAGCGCAAGCTCGACTTTCCGCCCGACGTCATGCGCGAGCTGGCCTTTGCTTACAAGGCACGCGCCTGCGAACAGGGAGTGAAGTTCATCGAGGATCCGTTCCGCCAGGTGGTCGCCTGCGTGCGCAAGGTGCTCGAGTCGTGGGATTCCCCCGAGTCGAAGCTCTATCGCCGCTACCTGGGTGTCGCCCCGGAGTGGGGTACGGCGGTGGTGGTACAGCGCATGGTGTTCGGCAACCTCAGCCGGGAGTCGGGCTCGGGAGTGACCTTCACCCGCAACCCGTTCGAGCCCTACAGCAGCCAGGTGCGGCTCTTCGGCGACTTCACCGCCCGCAGCCAGGGAGAGGACCTGGTGGGCGGCCTCGTGTTCCCGTGGCCCATCTCCGAAGCCCAGCGCCTCGGCAGTCCCACCTACCAAGGCATCGAACATTCTTTGGAAAAGGACTATCCCGGGGTCTATCAGGCCCTGCTCGAGGTGGCCAGAAACCTCGTGGCCCAGCGGGAGTACGACCCGCAGGAGATCGAGTTTACGTTCGAGTCCGCTTCGGGAAGCGATCTCTACATACTGCAGAAACGCGCCATGGTACACGAACAGCAGGACAAGGCTCCCTTCTTCGATCCTTCCTCGCCCTACTTCGGTGCTCCGGTGGCCGTGGGCATGGGCGTGTCGGGGGGCGCGTACTCGGGACGCGTAGCCATCGACATGCAGCAGATCGAACAGCTTCTCGCCGAAGCGCCCGAGGACAACCTCGTCCTCCTTCGCCCAGACACCGTGCCCGAAGACATCGCCATGATCACGCAGGTCTCGGGACTGCTGACCGCTCGCGGCGGCTCGACCTCCCATGCGGCGGTCACGGCCAAGCGTCTGGGCAAGACCGCCGTCGTGGACTGCCGCGGCCTGGAGGTGCTCGAGCACCAGGGCATTGCCCGCCTGATGGGGACCGAGCTCAAAGCGGGAGACTGGATCTCTATCGACGGCCGGACGGGCAACATCTTCTTGGGCCGTGTGCCTATGCTGGGACAAGACACCCATCTACCCCAAGGGTGAAGCTGTCAGGATGACCCTCAAAGAGAAAGGGAACTAGCTCATGAGTATTCCGAGAACGTTGGGGATAAATGGCCTGGGGCGCATCGGCAAGCTGACTCTCTGGTACCACCTCGGTCACGACGACTTCGACCGTTTCGTGGTCAATGTGGGCCGCCCCGTAGGGACCTCGCTCCAATCCATCGCCGAATACGTGGGCAAAGACAGCACCTACGGTGCGCTTCACCGTTTTCTGAGCGGGTGCAAAGGGAAGCCCGATATCAGAGTGATCGACGAAGCGAACGGCATCATCCGGGCGCATGGCAAGGAGATCGTGTTCCTGCGGGAGGTGCGGAACCCCAAGGACATTCCCTGGCGTGATTGCGGGGTCGGCCTGGCAGTAGACTGCACCGGCAAGTTCCGTGACCCTCACATCGACGGCAGCGACGCGAAGGGCGCCCTCCGTGGCCACCTGACCGCCGGCGCCCGCGCCGTGGTGCAGAGCTCGCCGTTCAAGAGCAAGACGACGGGCCTGCCGCTGCCCGAGGATTCGGTCATCCTGATTCACGGGATTAACCACCTCGACTACGATCCCAGCAAGCACAAGCTGGTCTCGGCAGCGTCGTGCACCACCACGGCCCTCGCTCACATGATGCGGCCTCTCCTTGCCCGCGACCTCACGCGCAACATGATCACCGCTGGCATGAGCACCATTCATGCCGTGACCAACAGCCAACCGGTGCTCGACGCGGTGCCCGGCTCCGGAGCCACCGACATGCGGAAGACCCGGGGAGCCATGGGTAATATCGTGATCACCTCCACGAACGCCGCGAGTGCCCTCGA
>PMIZ01000372.1 GCA_003157225.1 Actinomycetota bacterium
GGAGGCGCGACAGGCGCTTAAGTCTTGTTCAGACTAAGCGGCCAGAGCCAATTCAGGTTTGGCAATTGTTTTTTTCCAGCCTGTTTAACGAGAACTGCTGGAATCTCGGCTCGCTACCCAAACTCAGACATGAGCCCCGTCGAAGCCAGTCGCCCCCACAAGGCCCAGACGCGCGGCTCCTGATGCCTCGCTGACTGAGCGAACCAATTATACTCCTACGGCACCGGCACCTAGTAGCAGGTCCAGCCTCCGTCCACCACCAGCGCCTGCCCGTTGATGTACGACGAGCCCTCCGAGGCAAGGAAGATCGCCACATCCGCGATCTCCTCGGACTCCCCGGGCCGATCCACCAAGCCCATCCCCTTCTCGGCGATGGCCTTGCCCCTCTCATTCAGCCGATCCATGAACTCCCCGCTGTCGACCTCCTTCTTGATCGACCCCGGACAGATGGCGTTGCACCTGATGTTCTTGTTGGAATACATGTAGGCGGTGTTCTTCGTAAGCCCGATCAGACCATGCTTGGACGCGGTGTAGGCGGCGCCGCCCCGGCAGCCGAAAAGACCACTCACCGAAGCGATGTTGATGATGACGCCCCCACCTTGCCGCTCGAACTCCTTTATCACTCTCCGCATGGCATACGCCGGAGCCCCAAGATTCAGCTTCATCACCTTCTCGAACATCTCGTCGTCAAATTCGCCCACCGGGCTGAAGTCATCCATGATCCCGGCGTTGTTGACGAGCACGTCGACTCTGCCGAACAGCCTGACGGCCTCGTCGATCATGCTTACTATGTGCTCCTTGTTGGTCATGTCGCCCACGAAGGGCACAACCTCCCCCCCATGGCGCGCCGCGTACTCGGCAAGCTCATCCAGCCGCTTCTGGCCCATCGCCACTGCGAGCACGCGTGCTCCTTCGCGGGAGAACAGGTCGCAAATGGCTCTTCCCATCCCCGAGCTGGCGCCGGTCACGACCACGGCCTTGTTCTTCAAGCTCATTTCTCCGCTCCCCTATTTGTCAAAGAGCCACTTGGTTCTGATCGCCTGCGTCATGTTGTAGATATCGAGGGTCTTGTAGAAGGCGTCGAGGTTTTCGATAGTCGCTCCCGGAGGCACCTCGCAGCCCGTGGACAACACGAAGTTCCTGTACTTGCTCATCTCCTCCAGAAGTTCCAGGGTCTTGCTCTTGACGTCGAACACCTCACCGAGCTTCATGACCTTGAGCGGGTCGACGTTCCCGAATCCGATGACGTCCTTCGGAAGCTGCGGCATGATCTGGTTCATGTCGACGGCGTTGCCGAAATGGAAGCACTTGGCTCCCGTGTATAGCATGGAGGTGATCTGCCCTGAAGTGTTGCCGCAGTTGTGCAGGATGACGACGAACGAATCATCTTGGGTGGCGTCGACGATCCTCTTGACGTAGTCCGAGGAGAACGTCTGGCAGAAGACCGGCGAGATCAACCCGGCTGCGGGCTCGGCGACCAGGACGCCGTTCACACCGGCATCTTTGAACGCACGGGCGCGTGCTGCCAGGAACTCCGTGCACTTCGTCAACAGGGCGTGTACCAGATCCGGATCGCGCCTGGTGGCCGACATCAGTTCGCTCATCTCCATCAACCTGCAGGACAGCGAGAACGGTCCGATCATCCCGCCGAACACGGGCCGATCGGTGATCTGCGCGGAAGCCAGACGGGCGGCTCTGATGTACTCCCAGGTGCGTCCTGCTGCCACGCTGGGCAGCGGCAGGGCCTCGATGCTCGCCAGGTCGGCGACGATGCTGGAGGTGATTGTGGGTGCCTCGGTATCGGAGAACTTCACGGGACTACCGAATGCCTCCGCCTCCACCGAAAGGTCCATCTGCGTGAGCGCGGCGATCGACGGATACCTCTTCGCCAAGGCGACGATGCACTCAGACTGGACTTGACCATCCAGGAACAGGGCACTGACCGGTTTGCCGACGAGCTCCATCCCCGGGGAGGTGGTTATCGGCATGGCCAGCCTGGAATCGGCGTTCAGAATCTTCTGCAACCACTGAGTCGTACTGAAGTCCATACAGGATTCTGGCCTTTCGGTTGGTGGTCTACAGGCTAGTCGTCCCGGCCCCCGCGCCGGAGGGCGCGCTCCATGTCGCGGTCGGCTTCCTTCTTGGCCAGGGTTTGGCGCTTGTCGTACAGCGCTTTGCCTTTGGCGAGCCCGATCTCCACCTTGGCCCGGCCGTCCTTGAAGTACATCTTGGTAGGCACCAGGGTGTAGCCCGCCACTTGCACCTTGCCGAAGAGGCGGCGCAGCTCGCTCGCGTGCACCAGCAGCTTGCGCGACCGCAGCGGATCGTGGTTGAAGATGTTGCCCTGTTCGTAGGGGCTGATATGAACGCCGATGAGGTAGAGCTCGCCCTTCTCCACCGCCGCGTAGGAGTCGCGGAGGTTCACCCGACCCGCCCGCAGCGACTTGACCTCGGTGCCGGTCAGCGCGATGCCTGCCTCCAACGTCTCCTCGACGAAGTAGTCGTGGTAGGCCTTCTTGTTTTGCGCGATGAGCTTGGTGCCGGTGGGCTTCATGGTCTCCGGAGTATAGCCGACCGCAGCCCGCGGGAAACCTGCCAGCAGCCTCTCAGCGCCGGCCGCGCCCTTGCGGCGGCCGCCCGGCCCGAGGAGCGCGGGTCCGCGCGTTCTTGGCCTTGTGCGGCCCGCCGCGGCGCCCGTGTAGAGCATCGCGAGGGACGCGAGATCCGATCGGCGCAGCGGCGGAGTCACTATCGTTGCGGTCGTCGCCCTCGTCGGCGTCGTTGGCCAAAGTGAGGTCCACCCTGCCGCGGGCCTCGTCGACGGCCAGCACACGCACCCGAACCAGGTCGGCGAGCTTGAACGCGGCGCCCGTTCGCCTGCCCTCCAGCACCGTCTCGAGCTCGTTCAGATCGTAGTAGTCGCGAGGCAGCTCGGCCGTCGAGAGGTAGCCCTGGAACAGACGGTCGAAGAGCACGAACATCCCGCGCCTGGTGAAGCTCACGATCTGGCCCTCGAAGACACTCTCCTGCCAGCCCTCCTCGTCGAGTCGCCTGTGTAGCAGGTAGGCGAGCACGATGTCGTCGGCCTTCAGTTCGATCTTGGCGGCTTCGCGCTCGGTCTGCGAGCAGTGCTCCGCCCAGTCCCCAAGCGTCGAAGTGGTCGGGGCCGCACCCAGCCCGAGTTGCGCCAGCAGCCCACGGTGCACGAGCAGATCCGGGTAGCGCCGGATGGGCGAGGTGAAGTGGCAGTAGGTCTGCGAAGCCAGCCCGAAATGGCCGATGTTGACCGTCTGATAGACCGCCCGCGCCTGAGCCCGCAGCACCTGCTGCACCAAGGCCTGCTTGCCACGGCCGGCAGGCGTGAACCGGTCGACCCAGGCGGCCGTCTCCCGCATCACCCGGCGGATGTCCTGCGGCGTAGCCGCCAGAGCGTTGAAGTCGGGTGTCGGCAGGCCGAGACTCGTCAGCACGTCGAGCAACCGGTCGAGGTTGAGGGGGTCGGGAAGGTCGTGGACCCGGTAGAGCGTCGGCACGTGCTCTCGCTCCAGGTAGGACGCCACTTGCTCGTTGGCGAGCACCATGAAACTCTCGATGAACCAGTGGCTCTCGAGCTCTTCGCTGGCGTCGGCCCGGACGACCTCGCCCTTGTCGTCCCAGTCGAACTCCGGCTCGGGGTTCTCGATGACGAGGCTGCCGCGCGCCTGACGGGCCTCACGCAGCGTCCGAGCAAGAGCCCTGCCCAGAGAAAGCGGTGCCGCGAACTCGTCATCCACGGGCTCAGTGCCCCGAAGCATCCGTTCCACCTGCTCGTAGTCCAGACGCCTGTCGCTACGGATGAGGGAACGGTAGAAGTTGCTCCGCAGCACCTTCCCCTGGTCGTCCAGCTCCATCTCTACCGTCACCGCTTTGCGGTCCTCTCCCGGCCGCAGCGAACACACTCCTGAGGAGAGTTGAGGCGGCAGCATCGGCTCCGCCCCGGTGGCNNGAAGTACGAGACGTCGGCGATGTGCACGTACACCACCGTGGTACCGGCGGGAGTCCGCTCAAACGAAAGAGCGTCGTCAAAATCTTGGGCCATCACTGGATCGACGGTGAAGGTATAGAGGTGACGCACATCGATCCGGTACGCATCCACGTCTTCTTGCCACTCGGCCGCTTTGGCCGCGTCGGCCAGCACCTTGGGGCCGAAACCCCGCTGGACCAGGCGGTCGACCAGAAGCGCGTTCATGACGTCGCCGAGCACGTTGCTCTTGCCCAAGGAGCGGACGATGCTGGCCTTGAACCCGTAGCTGAACGTGAACAGCACCAGATCGCCCGGTTGCGGACGGATGGGGCTGCGTTCCACCGGCAGCGCCGGACCGGGCTGGAACAATGGTTCCACTTCCAGGCTCTTGCCGCGCCTGACTATGACTCCGGCGACGTTGGCCGACTTTCCGCTGGGGTCACCGGCCGGGATGAGACCGGCTCGGGCGAGTTGCGACCTGCGCCGGTCGGAGCGGCTGCGACCGGGGGTGTGCCGCGCCACCGGGTCAGCTCCCGACGGCCACCGGCGGCCAGTCATCTAGCGAGGTTGGAGCGCGTGCGAGCAGCAGCTCCAGGCTGACCCATTCCGCCTCCTGCATGCGCCGTCCTTGCACGAACCCACACAGGTTGCTGACGCCCAGCAGCTCCAGTTCCTGGGCCCCCTCGAGGATGCCGGAGACCACCAGCCGCGTCGGACCCGAGGCCGACGAGCCCACCCCGTCCCACGAGCCCTGCCCGTGAGCCAGTCTCCGTATGAGGGCAAGCACCGGCTCGAGCGTCATGTTGGCAAGCACGGTCGCTCCGGCGAACCAATAGGGCGAGGCGCCCTCGATGTCGGCTTGGTGCACTTCGACGATGGTCCCCACTGCGTTCGCAGCCACGTTCTCACGGGCCGATACCAGGGCGACCGCATCGTTGTCGAAAGCGAAGACGGGCCCCCAGCCCAGCTTCGCCGCGGCGATGGCAAGGATGCCCGACCCGGTGCCAGCGTCAACCAAGGGCCCGAGGAGCGGTCGTCCCGCCCCATCCAGGTTGCCCGCGTTCTGAAGCAGGTGAAGGACACCTCTGGTGGTAGGGTGAAGACCGGTGCCGAAGCCGAGCCCGGGATTGATGACCACGTCTACGAGATCGCGGCCCGGCGGCGGCGGTTCCCACGGCGGCCGGATGCGCACCTCGTCTATGACGATGGGCCGGAAGTGGTCTCTCCAGCCTTCGACCCAGTCGCGCGAGACCTCGCGGGTTTCGATGCTGACCTGCCCCAAAGCCGCGACCTCAGGAGGAAGCGCCGCCAGCACCTCATCGGCGCTCACGGCCGCTCCTGCGGGCGAACCACCGGGATAGAAGACCAAGGTGACGAGAGGGTCAGCGCCACCGACGGCTTGGTCGCCACCACCCGCGGCCTGGTCCGCGCCGCGACCGCCCGCCAGCCCCTGCGGGGGCTTCGCCCCAACGATCTCCATCTCGAACGGCCCCAGGAGGTCCATGAGAACGGCTCCGACCACCTCCGCGAGGGACCTCGGCACGAGCACGCGAACGGAAAGATCGCTAGCGCCGTCGACTGTGGCGCTACTCCCAGCGCCGTCGCCGGTAGCGCCACTCCCAGCGCGGGCGCCCCCGGGATGGTCGTCGGCGCCGCGCGGCGCGGGTGGGGTCATCAGCCGCTCAACCAGTTGCGTAGCTTGTGGAGCACGCTCTCGTCGCGCTCGGCGTAGTGCTCGATCCCGCAACTGTCGTCGAACTCCCGTAACAGCCCGCGCTGCTGCTCGTCCAGATCGCGCGGCACGAGCACGCGGATGAGCAATTCCTGATCGCCGCGGCTGTGGCCGTTGAGGTGATGAACGCCCTTGCCTCTCAGCACCTTGGAGTCGCCCGGTTGGGTGCCCGGCGCGAACGTCACTTCCTCGTCACCATCCAGGGTGGGCACGGTGATCGTGGTCCCGAGCGCTGCCTGGACCATGGAGAGGTCCACCGGATAGAGGATGTCGTCGCCCCGGCGCTGGAACAGCTCGTGCGGCGCCACCCGGATGCGCACGTAGAGATCGCCGGCCCGGGCCCGCCTCTCCCCCGCGCTGCCCCTTCCGGACACCCGGATGCGCTGTCCCGAATCGATGCCGGCCGGGATCTGCACCGTGACCTTGCGCTCGGTAACAACACGGCCCGCCCCACGGCATTCTCCGCAAGGCGACTCGATGACCTGGCCCTGGCCCGCGCAGCGCGGACAGGGCCCAGTCTGGACGAACTGGCCCAGTATGGTGCGCCGCACAGTGCGTACTCGTCCCAGCCCTCCGCACTCCGAACAGACCCTGACCGACTCCGGGTTGGTCGCCCCCACGCCTTCACACGCCTGGCAGGTGGCGTAGGCCCTGAACGTGAGCTCCTTCTCCACGCCGAAAGCGGCCTCGTCGAGCGTCAGCTCCACGTCGATGGCCAGGTCCTCCCCGCGCGCCGGCCCGGTGGGCTGGCTCCGGCCGAACGCTCCTCCGCCGAACCCACCGCCGAACAGGTTCTCGAAAAGATCACCGAAGCCGGGGAAGCCCTCAAAGTCGCCGAAGCCGCCTGCGCCCCCGGCGCCGCGGCGCAGGCCATCGTGCCCGTAGGTGTCGTAGACGCTGCGCTTCTGCTCGTCGCAGAGCACCTCGTAGGCTTCGGTAGCCTCCTTGAATTTGTCCTCACACTGAGGATCTTCCAAGTTCACGTCGGGATGGAGTTCCCGAGCGAGCTTGCGATAGGCCTTCTTTATCCGCGGCACGTCGGCGTCCCGGGGGACGCCGAGCACCTCGTAGTAGTCGCGTTTCATCTAGCTCTCATTCGTAGCGTTCACCCACCAGTTCCGAAAGTAGCTGCGCAGTCTCCTTCACCGTGGCGATGGCCATCTCATAGTCCATGCGCGTGGGCCCCACCAGGCTCACCGTGCCCAGCCGGCGCTGCGGCAGTCCGTAGCTTGCTGCTACCACGGAGAACGGTTGGAGGGCCGTAGCCTCGTGCTCGCTCCCGATCCTCACCACGACGGCGCCGGTACCCAATGCCACCCTCAGCACCCGCAGCAAGAGAAAACGTTCTTCGAGAAGTGCGAGCAAGTCCCGGAGCGACGCCACGTCCTGCAACCGGGGCTCGGCCAACAGACGGGAGGCGCCGCCCACGTAGAGCTCTTCCTGGTACTGCTCGTCCACCAGCTTCTCAAACGCCGGCCCCAGCGCCCGCAGGAAGCGCACCTCCCGAGGGCTGAGATCGGGATTATCCAGCGCACGCTTGATGAGGCGGGCGGTGAGCGTTTGATCGTCGAGGCTCTCGTTGAGATAGGTGCGCGCCCACTCCACCAGACCGGGATCCACCGGCTGCGGCCAGTCGATGACGCCTTTCAAGACCGCGCCTGTGGACACGATGAATACGTACATGAGTTGGTCGGGATGCAGCCTCAGCAGTTCCACGTGACAGAGGCGGGCGCCGCTCATCCGTGGCGCCAGCCCAAGGGCGAGCAGGTTGGTGGCCCGGGACATGGCATCGGTGGCTTGGTGGAGGGCGGTGTCGATCTCGCTGGCCAGGTCCTCGGGGAGCATGGCGCTGAGTGAGCCAACCCTGCTGCCCGAGCGGACTCCGGCCCGGGAGGCGCCGCCACCCATGAGATAGTCGACGAACTCACGGTACCCCAGGTCGGTAGGCACCCGGCCGGCCGAGGTATGGGGATGGGTGAGGTAGCCCTTCTCCTCGAGAAGCGCGAACTCGTTTCTCACGGTGGAGGAGGAGACCTCCAGTCCGGACCCGCCGGCCAGCCCCTTCGACGACACCGGCGTGCCGGTGCCTATGTACCGCTCGGTAACGGCGTTGAGAATCGTTCGTTGTCTCTCTGTGAGCATCGTCCCCGCCGGATGGGTGAGCTATGACCCCCCTGGGTGGACCAGAAGCGCGGCGATCACCGCGTTGCTGACGTCCAGAAACCCTTTATTCAAGCGAAGTCTACCATAGCACCGCTCAAGGCAGCCCTGGCCGAGTAGCCGGCGGAGCGCCTCGGGGTCCAGTGCGGGCAGCAGCTCCTCTTCGTCGATGCCCTCGCTGGTCCGCAGTCCGAGCATGGCCTTCTCGAAGAGCCGGATGCCGGGCGACAGGATCTCGACGTCGGGCGATCGACCCGCCAGGTAGTCACGGACCGACCGGGGGTTGGTCAGCCTCTCGGCGCCGATGGTCGATACCGCCGACGCCCCGATGCCGAGGTAGTCCTGCCCGCGCCAGTAGGCCTGGTTGTGCCGGCATTCATGGCCGGGAAGAGCGAAGTTTGAGACCTCGTAGCGGCGGTAGCCGGCGGCTTCCAGCCGCGCGACCGCCGCCCCGTAGTGCTGCTCGGAGAAGGCTGAGGCGGCCTCGACCGGGCCGCCCCCGGCGCCGACTTCGTCGGCGCCGACCGACCTCGCGTCGCACCAGGCGCAAAACGCCGGCGTGTAGGTGAGATCGTAGAGCGAGATGTGCGACGGGCCGGCCGCAACCGCCGTGTCGATGTCGGCCGCCGCGGTTTCCCAGGTCTCCCCCGGGATGCCAAAGATCAGGTCGAGGTTCCACTCTTCCCAGCCGGTCGCGGCGATCGCAGCCAGGGCCTCTTCGATCTCCCGTTGCGTCACCCGGCGGCCGAGCGCCGCGCGTAGCGCCGGCGCGAAGGATTGGATGCCCAGCGACAGCCGCGTGGCGCCGGCCTCGGCGAGGCGCTGCAGCAGCCGCGCGTCGATCGTGCCCGGGTTGGCCTCGATGGTGAACTCGGGCGCCGCCCGGTTGGCGCCAGGCTCCGACCCGGTGGCCGCTCTCGCGGGCGCCGCCCGGCCGGCGCCGGGCTTGGGCGCCGATTCTCCCTCACCACTCCGAAGTAGCCACGCCAGCTCACCGACGAACGGGGCCAGTAGGTCCGGGGCGACGACGGTCGGGGTGCCGCCGCCCAGGTATATCGTCTCGAAGGGCCGCGTCGCGCCCTCGGCGCGTTCGCCTGTTGCGGCTTGGCCCGGGACGGCCACGCAGTAGCTCGTGGCGGCGGCGTCGCCCGGGACGGCCGCGCCGTCGGGGGCCGCCGCCAGCCGCGCTGTCAGCTCCGCCCGCAGGGCCTCGAAGTACCACTCCACCCTGCCGGCGCGCGCGTGCGCGCCCACCGGCTCAGAGGCAAAATCGCAGTAGGCGCACCGCGAGCGGCAGAAGGGGATGTGCACGTACAGGTGATTCATCCCTTGTGTCCAGTATCGGGCGGTCCCGACCGCAGGCGTGTCTCCGTCAGTAGCCCAAAAGCCCCAAGATCACGAGCACGATGCCCATGGCGATCGCTACGCCACCCAGGATGGCGGTCCACCCCGTCCAGAGCCGGTTGCTCCGCTTGAAGGCCTTCTGGTCGGCTTCGAAGCGCCGCCGCCGAGCTGCCGCCGCGCCGCCATCGTCCGGGCTGTCGGCCTCCGCGTCCTGGGAATCCAGCTCCGCCCGCACGGCCTCCGCTTCCTTGAGCCGGCGTTGCCGCACCTCTTCCTGCTCGGCGCGCAGCTTGCGACCTTCGGGGCCGTGCCGCAGCCAGATCTGCACCGCGCCCATGACGATGATGATGCCACCCAGGATGATGTATTCCTTGGTCATTTCTTCCCTTCTTTCCCCTCGCCGAGGTCAAGAACGGCCAGGAAGGCCTCCTGCGGGATCTCCACGGTGCCCACCATCTTCATGCGCTTCTTGCCGGCCTTCTGCTTCTCGAGCAGCTTGCGTTTGCGGGAGATGTCGCCACCGTAGCACTTGGCGATGACGTCCTTGCGCAGCGCCGCCACACTCTCCCGGGCGATGATGCGGCTCCCCACCGCCGCCTGGATGGCGATCTCGAACATCTGCCGAGGAATCTTCTTGCGCAAGCGCTCCACTAATCCCCGCCCGACGGTATAGGCCCGGTCGGCGTGCACGATGAGGCTCAGCGCGTCGACGATCTCGTTGGCGATGCGGATGTCGAGGCGAACCAGGTCGCCGGGCTCGAAGTCCTTCAGTTCGTAGTCGAGGCTGGCGTAGCCGCGGCTGCGGGTCTTCAAGAGGTCGAAGAAGTCAAGCACAATCTCGGCCAGCGGCAGGTCGTACTCCAGCCGCACGCGGTCGGCGGTGAGGTACTCCATGTGCATGAAGCGGCCACGCTTGTCGTTGCAGAGCTCCATCACCGGGCCCACGTACTCGGCGGGCAGCAGGATGCTGGCGTGGATATAGGGCTCCCGCACTTCCTTGATGGAGCCGGACTCGGGGAAGTCCACCGGGTTGCTGATGGAGAGCACCTGGCCGGTGACCAACTCCAGCTCATAGAGCACGCTCGGGGTGGTGGCCAGCAGATCGAGGCCGAACTCCCGCTCCAGGCGCTCCCGGATGATCTCCATGTGGAGGAGTCCCAGGAAACCGCAGCGGAATCCGAATCCCAAAGCCTTGGACGTCTCCGGCTCATAGTGGAGAGAGGCATCGTTCAGCTTGAGCTTCTCCAGGGCATCGCGGAGCTCCGGATACTGCTCTCCGTCGATGGGGAACAGGCCGCAGAACACCATCGGGGTGATGTCGCGGTAGCCGGGGAGGGCCTCGGTGGCCGGGTTCTGGGCGTTGGTGAGCGTGTCCCCCACCCGCAGGTCGGAGACCTCCTTGATCCCGGGGATGATGTAGCCCACTTCTCCGGCGTGTAACACGTCGGTCTTGAGCATGTCGGGGCTAAAAATGCCCACTTCTTCTATCTCGCTGCGGCGCCCCGTGACCATGGAGAGCAACGGGTCGTTCTTGCGGAAACTGCCATCGCGCACGCGCACGAAAGCCACCACGCCCTGGTACTGGTCGTAGACCGAGTCGAAGATGAGCGCCCGCGGAGGCCCGTCGGCGTCGCCTTTGGGCGGCGGGATGCGGTTGACGATCGCCTCGAGCACCGCTGCCACGCCTTCGCCGGTCTTGGCGGAGATCTTGAGGATCTCGGCGTGTGCGCACCCGATGACGCTGACGATCTCGTCGGCCCGCTTCTCGGGCTCGGCGCCCGGCAGGTCGATCTTGTTGAGCACCGGGACTATCTCCAGGTCGTTCTCAAGGGCAAGCAGAGTATTGGCAAGAGTTTGCGCCTCCACCCCTTGGGTGGCGTCGACCACGAGGATGGCTCCTTCGCAGGCGGCGAGACTCCGGGAGACCTCGTAGGTGAAGTCCACGTGACCCGGCGTGTCGATGAGGTTGAACTGATACTCCTCACCGTCCTCCGCGTGATAGTAGATGCGGACGGCCTGAGCCTTTATGGTGATGCCCCGCTCGCGCTCCAGGTCCATGCGGTCGAGGATCTGCTCGCGCATGTCGCGCTCGGCCACGGTGTTGGTCATCTGCAGGATGCGGTCGGCCAGGGTCGATTTCCCGTGGTCGATGTGGGCGATGATGCTGAAATTGCGGATGTGGTCGAAGGCTCCCATTAGGGCGGATATTCTAGCGGAAAGGGAGGGCGGTGCCTGTCTCCCGGCGCTTGTGCAATGCGAGCGTGAGTGCAAGACCTACCTTGGAAGACCTGGTCGGCTCGGTTGACTTGGTACGAGAGCGCTACCTCGAGCGCTATGTCCCCGGGCAGCGGCTCTACTTTCGGGAGGCTTCGCCGGAGTTGGCCGCGAACGCCGTATGGAGGCAATCGCCAGTGGCCCCGTTTCTTGGGAAGAGATCCGAATACACGCATGTGGAAACAGGGAGCCGTGGAGTGAAAAGTCCGCTAGACGGGTAGACATGGGACATGCGCAGTCTGCATATGTCCGGGCTGGTGGGCCCGCCGAGGGATTAGGAAGCCGGTGGCAGAGTGGCAATTGCGGATATGGCGCCAACGCTCGCACTTGGCACTATGCAGACACGGGTCGCTGCCTCTGTTGAGTTCCGCAGACTGGATAGTGGCAGTTAGCCCGTCAGTACTTCTGCCGCGCATCGTGGGTGAAGACATAAACAAGCGAGTGTTCCATTCGCCGGTCTGCCGATCGGCCAATTGTGACAGAGAAGGAATGTTCAGAGTCTGTTCATCACAGTGCTAGGAAACAGATCCATGAAATCTCCTCCATCCACGCACAACGGCCTATATAGCAGTAGTTATCCAACTGCCACTATCGTTACTGGTTGGGTAGGAATGGGTTTTGAACTTGGCTTTACTATCTATTATCAGTTGTCTGGATATCCGGCACAGGCTGTGCTTATCAATCTGATAGCCGTACTCTTAAGCGTGGCAGGTCTGATACTAATTAAGTCATTTCATAAGAGTAGGTTAGCCGCCCACCTAATAGTATTAGGAGTGTATGCAGCTTTAGTTGGGCCTGGCGTGTTCACCGGTGGCATCGACTCATCTGCAATAGTCTGGTTGATCTTTGTCCCGTTCATTGCAGCATTGACGGCCGGTGCGGAAGCCAGTTTCATCTGGAGCGTTGTCACCATGCTGTCTCTAGTTGGTCTATTCATCCTCAACAGTGTTCTAAGGATTGATTATACGGTACGCCCTTCAGATAGTGTTGAGCGTTTTATCGATCTTGCCTGCGCGATCTCAGCGATGGCAATTGCTATATGGGTTAATGAGACTATCAAGAAGAGAATGGTATACCGTCTCGGTGTCGAGATATCTGAGCGTACGCATTCACAAGCAGAGCTGCGACTTCGTAATCAGGAACTGGAACAGTTGAATACGCAACTGCTATCAACCAAAGCAAACCTGGAAGCATCCAATAGCGAACTCGAGCGTGCACTCGTGGATATCAAGCAACTCAGTGGCATGTTGCCCATTTGTTCATCATGCAAGAAGATACGCAATGACAAGGGTTATTGGGAGGCGATTGAAGCCTACCTTCGGAACCACTCGGAAGTACAGTTCAGCCATGGTATTTGTCCAGATTGCGCTGAGAGACTATATCCGGATACTCGCCCGTAGGCCACGGGGCTCTTGGCGAGGAGCACCTGGCCCACGTCGCCGGCTGGCTCAGTAGACGCGGACGGCCTGGGCCTCGATGGTGATGCCGTACTCGCGCTCTGGGTCCATGTGGTCGAGCTCTGCACGCGCAGCGTTTCGTTCGGCGCCCGTTGGCGGCCGACTTGGTAGTGCTATCGACCGCACCCTTCGGCTCCGAGCACAACAATCCCTTTCGATAGGCCACGTGCTACGAAATGTGCAGCCTAACAAGCCGCTGCAGCCGACCGGCTGTGCCGGCAAATGAGCGGCTCAACGTAGGACGGTATAAGCATGAGTTCCACCCACATCAGCATGCACATGAACGCACTTCGAGCGAGTGTCTATCGTGCGCTTCTCGATCCACGCGTGGTCGCCTCCGGCCGTGAACGAGTTCTCCAGCGCGAGCGGGTCTCTTCGCCTACTCGATCGTCTACTCGGTGAGAACTGGCGGCATCTTCGTCTCGGCAGTCGCGCATACCGGTCGCCGCCCGTTCTACTGGCAAGACAGGCTGTGAACCGTCGGCGGCCCAGGCGCGAGAGAGGTGATCAGCCGCAGGGGGCTTGACGGAGCATCTCATGGATGCAGTGCTGTCCCTCCGTCCGCATAGCCCAGCAGCGACCAAAGCAATCGATGATCAAAGGGCGGCATTGCGTTTGACGCAGCATGAGGTACTGTTTGCTGCAGCGTTCACCAGCGTGCATGACGCGGGCACGGACGTCGCAGCATGTGCCTGCTGCTTCTTCGAGCCAAGAAACCGCGGGATCGGCTGCGTTGGCTAGAACCGCCGAGTGCCTAGCCGGCTCACCTAGCGAATTGGCCCCGGAAGGTAGACCGGATGACATCAAACAGAGGCCTCCAGAAACCAACCGAGATCGCCACAGGCGTCTACCGACTCCCCCTCGGCGGCGTGAACGTCTACTTGGTCCGCTCTGGCCCATCCTGGGTCCTGATAGACACCGGTTTTCGTAGGAGCGCCCTGGCCATCCTCGCGGCGGCGGGGTTACTGTTCGGTCCAGACACTCCTCCCCGGGCGATCCTGCTCACGCATCCGCACGGCGACCATGTGGGCTCGGCGGTAGATCTGGTCCGGACGTGGGACGTCCCCATCTACGCACACGCTCTCGACCTCCCGCTGCTCTCGGGAGACGTCCTCTCCCAGGCGAATCCTCCCGAAGCGCTCGCCCGGTTCATAGTCAGGCTGATGCGCCGGCTACCGCGGCGCCTGCTGGAGAAGATGGCCACGCCGGAGCTCGCGGCTGCCGCACATGCCCTCCCCTGCGGAGACGCGGGCGTGCCGGGGCTCCCAGACTGGGAGTGCATCCCCACTCCCGGACATTCGCCGGGCCACGTCGCCTTCTTCCGCAGGAGTGATCGGGTGCTGATCGTCGGTGACGCCTTGCTGACCGTGCGGATGGCCGGCTTGCCCTCCAGACGGCGCAGGATCTCCCCTCCGTTGCGCCTGCCCTCCTGGGACTGGAAGAGCGCGAAGGCTTCGGTCGCGATACTCGCGGCACTCGAGCCGACGGTGCTGGCGTCGGGCCACGGCGCTCCGATGAGCGGACCTGGAGTCGCCGGTGAGTTGCGGGGCTTTTCGGAGCGGTTCTCCAAGGGCTAGCAGGCTGCTGAATAACGACNNCGCGCTGGCCAGCGTGTCCTGGTGGCCGTGGCTTCGTTGTTCAGCAGCCTCCTAGCTTTCCGGGTATCTTGGGAAAGCCGATGACCGAGGAGCCCGACAGGCGACACTACCTTCGGCGCTCTCATAGAGTCCCTACGGCGCGAGCCTCGTTTCTTGTCGCCAGTCCGCAGTGCGTCGGATGTTGACGAGCACGACGCGGCTCGCGTACGTTGGACCTCACACGGGCCCGGACCACTTTGGTGGCCATTCGCAGCCTCCCGGTGTTGTGTACATCGTGTACACGCTATTGCGCGCGACAGGCTCCAAGGTCAACCTGCCCCGTGTTCGACATGGGCGACTGGACACGTAGACAAGCAGCGTATAGAGTCTGAATGTCGCCCAGGCCATCGGAGCCGCCAAGGGCTCGCTCGGTGAGACGACCCAGGCTGGGGATGCACGCAGGAAAGATCAGCCAACCCGGCTGTGGGTCGAGGGAGGAACATGACTGCAGGCGGCGTTCCGGTCGCAGCATTCACATCGTTCGGAGTCGCGTCCCAGGCGACGCTCGTCTGCCTCTTCGTCGCACGGCGCTGGTGGCCCCGAGTCGCACAACGCTTCGGCTGGCTTGCTTACGCCTTTGCAGAGCTCGGACTGCCGCTTGGACTGTGGCTTCTTGTCCGCGGAGAGTCGTGGAGGCTCTACTTGGGCCCGCTGCTGATGGCGGCGTGGGCGCTGTTCGGAGCTGTTGTGGATCATTGGCGGCCGCGCCAGTGGCGTTCGCCGATCGTATGGAATGTGTTCGCACCCTACCTCGCACTCTACTTCTTGGCCCAGATGTTCATGTGGTGGCCGCTCTGGTACGTCCTACGAGCTGCTTGGGCGGCCTACCTCGTGTTATTCGTCGCAAACACCGCGTTGAGCGTCCGCGGCCACTTAGACAAGCGCTAGCATGCGTTGTCGGCTGCGCGGGTGGACGCGCGAAACGTGAGTGACACCGTGTCCAAAGCAGTCGAATACCGTGCCAAGTTGCGTGCGCTCGATGAGTGGGACGCATATCTGCTGAAGGAATCTGGGCTACCTGGACCGCGCGGCAATCTTGAATTGGCACAGGTGGTCGCGGACGAGGGCGACCTTCAACTCTTTCGCCGGTACACGGCCTACGACGCCGACAAAGCCCCGGTGAACTCCCCCTACGAATTCCTCGCCTTCTGCGGCGTCGTGGGCCTCGGACGTTTGCTCGCCGAAGGCGACACCGACCTGCTGAAGACGCTGCGCACGCACGCGTCCGATCCGCGCTGGCGAACACGCGAAGCGGTGGCCATGGCGCTCCAGCGCCTCGGTGACGCAGACATGCCCCGGTTGATCGCGGCTATGCGCGAATGGAGCACGGGCACGCCGCTCGAGCAAAGAGCAGCCGCGGCCTCCCTGTGTGAACCGAGACTGCTGCGCCGGCCCGAACACGCCCGAGCCGTGCTCGAAATACTGGACACGATCACGTCCTCCGTGGAGCGAGCTGAGAACCGCCACGACGACGCGTTCCTCGCGCTACGCAAGGGGCTCGGCTACTGCTGGAGTGTTGCTGTTGTGGCCTTGCCCGGTGAAGGCACCGTCTTGATGGAACAGTGGCTGGTCAAGCCCGACAAGGATATCCGGTGGATCATGAGGGAGAACTTGGGCAAGGCCCGACTGGCCCGAATGGATGTCGAATGGGTGGATAGATGGCGCACGCGAATCGGCAGTTGACCCGGCCGCGTCCCTCGAAGCGCGGCCCGAGACCGGGGCGCCGATGCTTGAGTCAGCCGTTCTTGCTGTGCCGCTGGGTACGTCGGCCCCACCGCCGCCATGAGGTGCAAGACCATTCGCTCGACAACGATCCGGGCCGCCTACTCCGATACAGGGACTCAATCTATGCGTCGGATCTGCTTGTGTGCGCAATCACCTACTTCGGTCTATTCACATTCCTGAACGATGGTCCCAAGACCTTTGGTGAGATCTGCGACACGATGCGAATCCAGCCGCGGCCGGCAGATGTTCTGATGTCGCTTCTTGTGTCCACGGGCTTGGTCGAAACGCGCGGACGTGGATATGAATTGACGGATTTGTCTGCAACGTATCTTGTCAGCCACAGTCCCGACAGTCTGGTGCCCTACTACGATTCTCTCAAGAACCGTCCGCAATGCGTGGAATTCCGCGAGGTCCTCCAGACCGGAGAGCCCGCAGCATGGTCGAGCAAGAATGAGGGCGAGGACTGGACGAAGAGCATGCAGGACCGGGCGTTTGCCGATTCCTTCACCGCGGCCATAGACAGCCGTGGTTCCTTTCTTGCCCAGAGGCTTGCCGAGAGGCTCGACCTCACCCGACACGCCGCTCTCTTGGACATCGCCGGAGGGTCCGGCGTCTACGCCTGTTCGATCGCGCGTCTGAATAGCCACGTCGCTGCCACTGTCCTTGAAATCCCGCCCGTGGACCTCGCAGCCACGCGCTCGATTGCATCAAAGGGCATGTCGTCCCGGGTGAACGTCGTCGCTGGAGACATGTTTGAACAGCTTCCCACCGGCTATGACCTTCATCTGTTTGCCAACGTCTTCCACGATTGGGACATGGACTCCCTGGCAGAACTAGCCGCCAATTCCTTCAAGAGCTTGACTTCCGGCGGCCTCATACTGGTCTTTGATGCCCATCTGAATGAATTCAAGAATGGCCCCCTTTCCGTCGCAGAGTATTCCTGCCTGTTGATGCATTCCACGGAAGGCAAATGCTATTCCACGAAAGAGATCGGCGACATTCTTACCTTCGCCGGTTTCACTCAAATGGAAGTCACCGATGTGGCGGCAAATCGGACCTTGATCACCGGAAAGAAGGATTGAGGTCCGTAGCATGAGCAACTCGCCAGAGGCGACCGCGAAAATGTGGACGAGGCCAATGACAGGGAGGATAGATCGATGAGTGGTACCGAGAAGGCGACGGTCACGCTGTCCATCGGCGAACTGGAGGGCGTTCGGCGCGATGGGTTGTGTCTCTTCAAAGGCGTTCCCTACGCGGCTGCGCCCGTAGGACCCCGACGGTGGATGCCGCCGCAACCGATCGAACCTTGGCAGGGAGTGTATCGGGCCGACAAGTTCCGCGAAATCGCTCCCCAGAACCCCATGATCGGCGGACCGAACCCGGAAGAGCCTGAACCCCAGAGCGAAGACTGCCTCTTTCTCAATATCTACTCCCCCGGCTTGGACGATGCCCGGCGGCCGGTCATGGTCTGGATCCATGGCGGTGCGTTCGCCTTCGGCTCCGGTTCCTCACCCATGAATGAGGCGAGCGGTTTGGCCAGGCGCAACGATGTGGTCGTCGTTACCGTGAACTACCGCCTGAACCTGCTGGGCTTCTTGAATCTGAGCGAGGTAACCGGCGGCAAGATCCCGGCCACGGGCAACGAGGGTTTGCTCGATCAGGCGGCTGCCTTGCGCTGGGTACGCGATCACATTTCCACTTTCGGCGGCGATCCGAACAACGTGACAGTGTTCGGCGAATCCGCCGGCGCCATGAGTATCGCCTGTCTGCTGGTTATGCCCGCTGCCAAGGGACTGTTCCACAAAGCCATACTGGAAAGCGGCGTCGGTTCCACGGCAACACCAGTGTCCGATGCCATAGCGGTCGCCAAGCTGTTCTTGGAAGTGCTGGGCATCGCCGCCGATGACACCGACGCGCTCCGCCGGCTGACCGTCGAGCAATTGCTGGCCGCTGAACTGACCATGCGCGTACGCCTGGCCAGCCCGTGGGAGCCGATGCGCATCACGGCCACAGCCCCGGTCGTGGACGGCCGCGTGATCCCAGACGTGCCGAGTCGGCTGTCTGCCCAGGGTGCATCGAAGGATATCCCCATGATCATCGGCACCAACCTCGAGGAGTGGAAACTGTTCGACCTGGCCGATCCGAACAAGGACAAGCTCGATCGTGCCGAAGTCGTCCGGCGCCTGTCCGAATTCGTGCCCGCCGATCTGGCGGCCAACGTCTATGAGCGGTACGCCCAGGCCCGTGCTCGGCGTAACGAGGACACCACTGCCCCAGAGATCTCTACGGCCATCAACTCCGACCTGATGTTTCGCATGCCGGCCCTACAGTTGGTCCAAGCGCAGTTGAGAAACAACCCTCAGGTCTACAACTACCTGTTCACCTACAAGTCGCCCGTCATGGGCGGCATTTTCGGAGCCTGCCACGCCCTTGAGATAGGGTTCGTCTTCGGCACCCATGATGACTTCTTCTGCGGCACCGGCGCAGCCGCCGATGAGCTATCCCGATGCATCCAGGACGCGTGGACCTCGTTTGCGAGGACGGGCAAGCCCAACTGCGGCTCCATGGGTGACTGGCCGACCTATGGTGACAAGCGCTGGACCATGCTGATCGATACCCCGTGCCGGCTCGAGGCCGCACCTTATGAGGAAGAACGAAGAGCCTGGGACGAAGTGGGTGAGCTGAGCAATATTCTGCTGTGAGCCTCTGAATGGAACAGAGTTTCTTGACAAAGAATGCCCAGTCACTCTTAATGCCCCTACAGTCCGTCGCATGCGCGCGTTCTCTGCATGCAGAGTTCCTGAATAGGTCCTTGATGCGAGGAGGGGATTTGCGTGGGTAAGAAGAGCAGCATCGCGTTTGGCGTCGTGGGTATCGTGTTGGTTGTGGTGGCGATCGTGTGGTGGGTCGCGATAGGGCCAGCGATGATCAAGCTGCCGAGCAACATCGATTCCCCCATGACTTTCGAGGGGAAGCTGACCCAGTACATCGACTCCGCGACCCAGCAGCCGCTCGCGGCCGGCCAGGAGGTGGTCATCCCCTTCACCGCGGTCCGCACCTTCTCCTCGCTCGCTGACCTCTACACCTCGAGCGTGGCTGTCTGCCAGGACAGTACCGTCATGACCGTTGGCGGGCAGGCGCAGCCGGCCCAGGTCTTTTACGACCCCCTCGATCGCAAGACCCGTAAGTACGTCAAGAGCGACCAGTCCTGGGCCTACGACAAGGCCATCGTGCTGAACGACCGCGTCGGTCACTACGGCCCCCTCTTCCCCGGTGGCCTCAAGGTCGGGGACACGGTCTCCGCCTTCTTCGACGACATCAACGCGGCGTTCGATCTGCCAGTTGCGGAAAAGATCGACAACTGGGAGGGGTTAGGGGTCACAGCGCTGAAGATCGACGCGGCGCACCCGGTCACCGAGTACTACCCGGCCGTCGCGCAGGCGTTCCTGGGAAGCCAGGGCTTACCCATGCAATTGACCTTCGAGCAGCTCACCGCCCAACTGAAGGCGAAAGGACTCGATCTCGGCGCCCTGTTGACCGGGCTTGCAACCGTGGCGACCCCTGCTGATATGCAGTCCCTACAGGCGATGACCCAACAGCCGGTCAAGCTGATCTACAGGCAAGAAGGCAAAGACATCGTATACATCGAGCAGAAGACCGGCGCCACGATCGGCGCCACCCTCAACCGTACGACCTCCATGGAGATCGACACCTCCCCGCTCCTCCAAGCCTTCACGATCATCGGCAAATACTCCACCGACCCCACCGTCGGCCCGGCCATCAAGGCCGTGATGCAGGCAGCCGGTCAGTTGGCGCTAGCACCGCCCACCAAGGTGTTCAACCAGAACATGAGCATCATCAAGACCAGCGAGGCGAGTCTCGTCAAGGACGCCAAGAAGAACATTCCCCTGCTGGCTTTGGCCAAGCTCTGGATACCGCTGATCATAGTGATCGTCGGGGTCATCCTCTTGATCGTCGGCGGCTATCTGTTGCTGAGGGCACGCAAGCCCGCGGCGGCCGGCCCCAACCAGGGATAGCCGCAAGCAGATCGCGAGAGCGGCGATCATTCGAACATGGCCGCGTTCTCAGGCATCGGGCGAGCCTCGGCCGATGCCGCCATACGCTGGGACGACGGAGTCGATCGGGGGTACCGAATGGAGCAGAGGCTGACGATCGTCGGCTTGGGCGTCGGAGACGTTGCAACCGCGCTCGGGTTCTATCGCGACGGCCTCGGGTGGACCCCCTCCTTAGCACGCAGCGGCTACTTCGCCGATCTCGACGGCCACCCGTGGGAGATCGCTTGGGTGCCCTCGCTGCCAATCGAACACGGGGTACTCGCCACCGACTGGTGGCGACCGGCGGGCTAGGAAACAGAAAGGTGCGCTCGTGGGCGGCTATTTGGAAGACATGGGACCGTACTGGACGAACCGCTTCCGCAAGGAAGCCAGAATCTGGGGGGACACGCCCAGCAATACCGCCTATCAGGCATTGGAGCTCTTTCAGCGGCTAGGGTTTCATGACGTGCTTGTTCCCGGCTCCGGCTACGGAAGGAACACCAGGCTGTTCTCGTCCGCCGGATTCAACGTTACAGGCGTGGAGATATCCGATGAGGCCGGTTCGCTCGCCGACGGATACGACCCAAGTACCAAGGTGCGCTGCGGCTCCGTACTGGATGTAGCCTTCGAGGACGCCAGCTTTGATGCCGTCTACTGCTTCAATGTGCTCCATCTGTTCAGGGAGAGTGAACGAACGCTGTTGGTGGACAAGTGCTATCGGGAACTGAGGGTGAATGGCATCTGCTTCTTCGTGGTCTTCTCTGAGCAAGAGGAGAGTCGCGGGAGGGGTGAGGAAGTAGAGGAGAACACCTTCGAGAGCAAGCCCGGCAGGCCGGTGCACTACTTCTCCGGAGGTGATTTGCGCCATCATTTCAAACGGTTCGAGGTGCTTGACGACGGTCTCGTGGACGATCCCGAAGACCACGGCGATTCTGGCCCGCACATTCATCGTCTACGGTACATCGCCTGCAGAAAGGCCGCAGTGCGCACATGCGCCGACTGTGCCGACTATTCCTGTTCCGCGCTGGACGAGATTCTGCGAGTGGCTCCGGGGGCGAAGGCCAATCTCGACGGACTGACGAGCAACTAGCCCCCGGGAGCAGATGAAACGAGGTGAGGCCTCTTTGGTCGAAGACCCTTTATCGCGAGGATGGTCAGCCACGCGCGACTGCTGGGGCCACGCTCGCTGAGTCCGCCTTCATGATCCGCCTCGTGCCCCGAGCAGACCGATTCGGTGCCACCGGCGCTCGAGATGGCCTTGCGAACGATGCCCAGTGGGCTTGAAACCTACCTAGCGCTTCCGCACTCGCGCCGCAGATAGATGCTCCGCTCGGTACTGTCGGCAAAGGGCGAAGCTACTCGCGAGCGCCGTATCGCGGTGATCCTGAGAGAGGTGCGCTGCTTCGCTTTGGAGGAGTCATCGTCATGAGTAGGGAGAAGGGTGCGCCGGAAGGGATTCAAGAAGAAGCTGTGAAAGGGTCTGTATGAACCCATGGACGTCCCAGAGCAATCCCGGCAAGCAGATCGTGGCCTCGGTGGCGTGCGCCGTGGCCGGCCTCGTCTTGACAATCGGGTTTCGCGGCTTCGGCAGCTCCAACGCCAGAGCGGGGTTCCTCCTGGGGGTACTTCTGCTGATCGTCGGCGTTGCGGGTGTTCTGGCAAGCGGCGGACAGACCGTAACCGTCGATCCTCGCGCCCGCCTGATCACTGTGAAGGACTCGTATCTTTCCGGCACCCGGGAACGCTCGATCCCCTTCGGCGACGTGGTCGACGTCAGCACCGGCTACCTCGGAAAGAAGTCGAGCTTCGTCACCTGGTATTACCTCGTGCTGCAGCTGAGGACTGGCGAGAAGTACTCACTGTTCTCCCCTGGCCGCTTCTTCCAGGGCGGATCAAGCAGATCCACTGTGGAGAGCTGGCGACAACGCCTCCAAGACTACGTCTCCGGAGGAGGTGGATAACAAGGTGGTGGCTCGGTTCGCTGACCGACACACGATCAAAGGCGCCACCTCCGACTTCCTCTCTGACAGAGATGTCTTTCACGTGATCGGCGCGGCCGCCCCGGCCGGGGCGGACCCCTTAGAGATCCATGTCGGCTCACATCTCTCGTGTTCGCTGCCGATAGATGTGAATACGTCGCGTCGCCAATGTCGGCGCGCCGCTAGAGCGGAGAGGCAATGACACCACCGACCCTCACCGATATTGAGCAACTCGCTCTTCTCCAGGGTGTGTTTCACACCATGGACGAGGGCGCGATCGTTCTCGACCGGGCATTCAACATCATTCTTGCCAACAAATGGATCGAGAGAAGACGCGCAGGCAACGCGCCGCTGGCCGGTCAGAAGTGCTACGCCGCGCTCTTTGGCAGGCAGGACAAGTGCCCGGCCTGTCCCTTCCTCAGAAGCCTGGAGAAAGGAACTCCGCAGAAGCAAGCCATCAGAGTCACAGCCGCTCAGGACGAGGCCAACTGGCTGGAGCTATGCGCGTACCCGCTTCGCGACTCCGCGGGCGCCCCCGCGGGGGCTATCGAGCACATCAGGGATATCACCAGTCTCAAGGCGATGGAAGAGCGTTTGCGCGAGGAGATCGTCCGCCGCCAGATCCTGCTGGACCAGTCCTGGGACGGCATCGTCGTCCTTGATCTGAACGGGAAGGTGCGCGAGGCGAACGACCAATTTGCCCGTATGCTCGGCTCCACGGCGGAGGAGATCCGTCAGCTCCACATCTGGGACTTGGACACCGAATCGGACAAGACTCGGCTCCTCGACATGCTGCAGAGAGCCGTGGCTCTTCCCGAGCACTTCGAGGCGAGCTTCCGCCGCAAAGACGGCACCATGGTCGAGGTGGAAGTCAACAGCAGCGGCGCCACCATAGGAGGAAGTACCCTGGTCTTCCAGGCCTGCCGGGACATCACCCAGAAGAAGGCTATGCAGAAACATGTCAGGGAGATCGGGGTTCGCGATCCGCTCACCGACGTGTACACCGAGAGGTACATCTTCGAACGCCTGGCGGCAATCTCTGCCGAGTACAACCGAGGCAAGGACCACTTCTGCATATCGATCCTCGGCATCGACAACCTCAGGGCCGTGAACAACTTTCATGGTCAGAAGGCCGGCGACCTTGCTCTCAAGGAATTCGCACGCACTTTCAGGTCAGCGGTGCGCCCCTACGATCTCCTTGGCCGCTACGGCGACGAGGAATTCATCCTCGTCTCGAGGCCCACGACAACTGAAGAGATCGCCGCGATGATGAACCGGATCATGGAGATGGTGCGCGAGATGGTCTTCGCTTTCGAGGGACACAAGATCCGGTTCACTCTCAGCTGCGGATTGGCCCTCAGCTCTGAGTTCCCGCGTGACGCGTTCTCGCTAGACGCCCTGGTCTCTCGCGCCGACCAACGGTTGAGCGACGCGAAGGCCGCCGGGAGAGACCGCTGGGTGGGTCCGCCGAGCGACGGCGGGCCGGCCTAGGGCGCACCGCACCAGCACCCCGCGACTCAGCACCGACTCCGTCGCTCCGCGCTAGAATCGCAGAGGCTGCTCATCGAGAAGCACGGAAGAACGAGCGGCCACTCAGGAGATTCGTTTCCTCTGACAGCGAGAGGGCGTGGCTACAGTCTGGCCGTCCCTTGGTCGATAGGTAGTCTTGTACACCGCGCGCCGCGAGGCACCCGATCGAAAGAGACGACGTGTTGATCTCCCGCATGCTCGACATGGACAAAGAGCGCTTTCTGGAAGTCCTACTTGAGACTATCGAGGATGGCATCGTAGTCCTCGACCGAGATTTCAACATCACTCTCGCGAACAAGTGGATGGAGCGCAGGTACTCGTCAGAGATGCCTCTGAACGGCAAGAAGTGCTACGCGGTCATGCACGGTAGACGAGATCGCTGCCCAGAGTGCCGGTATGCCAAGAGCCTCGAGACAGGGACCCCACAGACCCAGGTAGTCAAGGTGTCGTCCGACCCGAATCCCGCCGAGTGGCTCGAGATATCCACCTACGCGTTCGAAGACCCCAACGGCGAGGTGATCGGGGCCATCGAGCACGTCAAGGACGTCACCGACCGTTACCAGGTTGAGGAGCTTCTTAAGGACGAGATCTCCCGGCGCCGCCTCCTGGTCGAACAGTCCAGGGACGGCATTGTCATCCTCGACTCTAACGGAAAGGTGCACGAAGCAAATCGTCAGTTTGCCAGGATGCTCGGCTACTCGATGGAAGAGGTCCAGCAGCTCAGTGCGTGGGACTGGGACACCCTGGTCACCAGAGAGGAGTTGCTGGAGATGATCGCGAAGGTCGACACCAGCGGCGACCACTTCGAGACCCAGCACCGGCGCAAGGACGGAACCCTCTACGCGGTGGAGATCAGCACGAACGGCGCCGTGTACGGTGGCCAGAAGCTGGTGTTCTGCGTGTGCCGTGACATCACCGAGAGGAAGGTTCTCGAAGCGAAGATCCAGGAGTTGGCTATCCGTGATCCTCTCACCGACGTGTACAACCGGCGCCATGTGTTCGAGCGCCTCGGGGAGACCGTGGCAGAGCACTCAAGGAACGGGGGCGATTTCTGCGTTTCCATTCTGGACATTGATCACTTTAAGGCCGTCAACGACACATACGGCCACTTGGCGGGCGACGCCGTGCTTGGAGAATTCGCGCGCATGGTTGCTTCGGTGATCAGGCCGTACGATGTCCTTGGCCGCTACGGCGGAGAAGAATTCATCGTCGTCTCGAAGAACGCAGGGCCAGCCGACACCGGCGCAATACTCGAGCGGGTGATGTCGATGGTGCGGGAGAAGGCATTCTTGTTTGAAGACCGTGAGATACAGATCACCGTCAGTTGCGGGCTCGCCGAAAGTTCGGAGTTTGCGCCGGGTGACCTGTCCGTGGAGACACTGCTGGCACGAGCCGACCGTCGCCTTTACGAGGCCAAGGCCGCCGGTCGAGACCGCTGCGTGGGCCCACTCACCCCTGCCCTCCGCGCGCTCTAGAGCCTCGCTCGCCTCGGTATTCCCCGAACAAGGCGAACGACAGCCTCAACGCCACCGGTCGCGAGGGACTTCTGCGGAGCGTTGCTGGGGTAGCTGCAGCCTTGACGGTCCCCGAGACGACGTATATTGATACCGCGAGATCAAGCGGGTGTGCGTGGTCCCCAATGCTCGAGGAAGAGTATCTGGGGTCGCCGCTCAGCGTCTGCATGGCGAAGACGTTCCAGAGCGGCGCCCAGAATCGCTAGACACGCCGAGGAGAGGAGCACGAGCAGAATGAGAACAGGGATAGGGATCGCCGTAACGAGTGACGTCTACGCGGACAACCCCGGCCACACTACGGCCACTAACGAGGCCCTTCGTCACGCCGCGGACGCGTTGCAGCTCGATGTAACCGTCGACTGGATTCCCACCGAGACTATGGAGAGCGAAGCGGGTCGGGCTACCCTGGCCGGCTACGACGGCGTCTTCGCCGCCGGCGGACAACACAAGAGCAAGAACGGGGCTCTGGAGGCGATCCGATTCGCCCGGGAAGGCGGCTGGCCGTTCATCGGGACCTGAGGCGGCTTCCAACATGCTCTGGTAGAGCATGCACGCAACGTTCGGGGGATGCAGCACGCGGACCACCAGGAGACGGCGCCGGACTCCCAGACGCTGGTGATAACGCGGCTGGTCTGTTCCCTGCGAGGCGCGGAGCAGGTGGTCCACATCACCCCGGGGTCCTTGACATTCAAGGCGTATGGAAGGCTGGAGGTCACGGAGAGGTTCTCCTGCAACTACGGCGTCAACGAGAACTACCGAGCGGACATATTCGGAAACGACCTCAGGGTGGTGGGTCAAGATGAGGAAGGGAAGGTGAGAATCGTGGAGCGTCCTTCTCATCCCTTCTTCGTGGCTACGCTCTTCACGCCGCAGCTGTCCTCGGAGCCGGGACGTCCTCACCCGCTCATACTGGCTTTTCTTCGAGCTGCCGCCCTTCGGGCACGTGAGGGATCTGTCGGTCAATATCCGCCAAGCGACGCCTGACGACGCCCACCTTCTCGCCAACCTCGGCGCGAGGACCTTCCGCGACACCTTCGGACCCGACAATACCGAAGCCGACCTGGCGAACCATCTCGCCTCCGCGTTCGGCCCGGCGACTCAACGGGGCGAACTCGAGGACGAGCACACCAGCGGTCGAGATCGCCCGATTCTATGTCGTTGCTCCCTGGATCCGCCGGGTGTAGCCACGGCGCCCGTGCGTACACGTTTGGAGCCAGCGATGCTGTGGGGGAATAATGTAGCTTGGCTTGACATGCGGGAGCGCGATTCTCACGCGAAGGCCTTCTCTGAGAAAATGGGGCTGTACCGTTGCCGGCGGCCAGCCCTTCCAACTGGAAAACGACGTGCAGAATGACCTGCTCATGAAACGCCGGGCAAAGAGCACCCACCCCTGGTGGTCGTACGCGGTGCTCGCCGGGCTGGTGGTCCTGGCCGCGCTGCTCTACACCTGGGCGCTCTCGCGCAACGGGATGGGCAACGATTACTACGCCGCGGCCGTCAAGAGCGCCAGCGTAAGCTGGAAGGCGTTCCTCTTCGGCTCACTCGACCCGGGCTCGTTCATCACTCTGGACAAGCCGCCGCTCGCTCTCATGCTGCAGGCGCTATCGGCCCGGGTGTTTGGCTTCTCGAGCTGGAGCATGCTCCTCCCCCAGGCCCTAGCCGGGATCGTCTCCGTTCTGATCGTCTACCGACTTGTCAGGCGGTGGAGCGGGGACATTGCGGCGGCGCTTGCCGGCCTGGCGATGGCGCTGACCCCCGTAGCCGTAGTCATGTTCCGCTTCAACAACCCGGA